>CAZNBG010000109.1:0-8631 GCA_964570915.1 uncultured Nitrospira sp.
GTCGCTTGGACCACATGAGGCGAAGGGCGCCAAACTCAATCACAAACAGATGTCTCAGCCGGCGGACGGGGATTCGTCCCGGTTGGACAATCAACAGCAGGGTGGGGGAGAGGTATTTGAAAAGGGGAATTCTAAGGCCCTGCGCAAAAGCCCGGTCGTGTCGCCGTCGAGGGCACTGCGAAATCCTGAAGGAAAGATACGGTTCAGGGCACGGGGCCAGGCATCGGTCCCACAGGGCATGCCAGAGTGAGTGGTGATCCCCCCTCTCTATGAGTTACTTGGATTGTTACTAGGCTCACACCAGGAGATCATTTGATTAGAATGACGGTCATCGTGTCTTGCTCCTCAGCAAATGGAGGTTGTGATGGCCATTGCCCCGGTCAAACATGTATTTCCTCACCGACTGCACCAAGACCCTCGGCATTCCACGGGAGCTGGAGCGTTCTATCCAGACAGTCCCAAAGAGAGAATCAGGATGGCTCATCTGTTCATGGGCATGCTCAAGTGTTTTGTTCCTCGTATCAAAATATGATTGAAGATGTGGCCGGATGAAAGGAGGGCGCAATGGAGATCTGTCAAGATGTGATCATCTTGTTGATCTGTTTGGAACGCGTCCACGAGGCCTGAATCGTCACCGGGGCATGTCCTGCTGATTGGTTATTCCCCAATATAGAGGCTCATCGCGTCTTCCCCAAGTGCCAGAACTCCGTCCCTCCAGCGCCCTACGTTTCCGCGTCGACGGACATCCAACCCCCCGTCTGCCGGTGTTGGCCGCGGTGGTCTTCCATCCGCCATTGACCTGATCTCACTTCGCACAAGAGGTGCCTCGGCTACCGGGCTTCTAGCCGTGAGGATCCCGCTATGTCCGGTGCGCTCGTTGCGAGATTGAGGGCTTTGTGAATGGCGACTAGACGTCGCCATAGCCGACTCATTTTCAGGGATGGACATTGTCTCACGCTCGGCTCGTATTTGGGAGCCGATACGGTGCTGCAGAAACCCTTCAGTCGGTCGAAATTATTGGAGGTCGTGCAGGCGCTGGTGCCGCCGCTGGGCTTGGATGTAACATGTAAAGATTGGATCCGTGCTGAAGGAAGGGAGGAAGGCCATGTATCGATTGATGAGCGTTGTGATAGGTGGTTGGCTGTTGCTCGCAGGCCTGGTGGTTGCCGCGGAAGAACAACTCATCCAGGAACTTACTGCAAACGGATCGCGGACGACGCGGCCGTTCACTGTGAACGACGGCTGGGAGGTGCGGTGGACAGCCACGAATGATTTCTCGTTCTTTCTTCTCGATGCTCAAGGACAACAGCTGGAGGCACTGGGTAATTCGACCGGCGATGCCGCTGGCGCGACATATCACGCGAAAGGCGGGACCTACTCTCTCAAGATCGTGAGCAATGCGCACTGGACGGTCACGGTGGTGCAGCTTCCCTAGCTCACACGGTTGCTTCAGGTTCTCATCACATAGAAGTGGATGCTCAGTCTGTGCTCCTGCAGAGGAGCCGCTCCGCCAGATGTACGATATCTAGTGAGTTCTTCATGACCCGTCCACGCTTTCTTCATCTCCATGAACTACGCGGTCAGAAATCGGCTGAATGTTCTATCAGAGGTACGGAGTGCTTTCTTCATGGTGATGTTGGCGAAGCTGTCGTCTCTTGTGAAGATTTGTCATAGGGAAACGAGTGGATCAATTGGGACGGAGCGTTCGATGTGCAGTAACGAAGTGGAGTCTCACAGGTTTGCAAAAGAACCGGCTGGGGAGCGAGGATAGGCTGAGCGCTGAGCAAGGCAGATCGCCACACGCGAATCCTTCATCGTATCAGACCGGCCGGTCCGATGAGGTGTCCAAGGGTTCCGTGTATTCACCAACCGCTGACCGGAGGGAGAGATGTATGAAATGTCCAGAATGTTTGACGGAAAACGATGTTTCCGCCACAAAGTGCTCGGCATGCGAGCATCCATTTGCCTCACAGCGGGTTCGGCCGGTGGTGTACACCAGTTTCTATGCCGGGTATTTTGCCTTTCGCGAATTGGTCACTCCACATCTCATTAAGGTTGTGTATATCGTGGGAGCCTGCTTCATCACCGCAGCAGGGGTCATATCGATCCTCTCACCTGAGACATTGAGTGGTGGGTATGAGGCAGACCCAATCCTTACCCGCTTTGGAGGGATCATGGTCTTATTGGTGGGAAATCTCGTATGGCGCATGATGTGCGAAGGCGCCATTCTGCTCTTTAGTCTCCACGAGATCCTTGTCAGTCTCGACACTCGGGCCAGGGTCATGATGGCTCGGCCTCAGCAGACCTCGAGCGTGTGATGCATGATCTAACGGACATCCTCTTTACCCTCTTCATTGTGTTTGTGGCTGCGCAGGTCGGTGCGGAAGTAGCCGGACGGCTTACGCTCCCTGCCGTCGTCGGCGAGATTGCGGCCGGTTGCCTCATCGGCCTTCGGCAATGGGCTGGGTCCAGATCAATGAGCCGTTGACGGTGTTGGCAGAAATGGGGGTGGTGCTCCTGCTGTTTTCAGTAGGACTCGAAACTCGCGTCGAGGACCTTCGCAAAGTAGGGAAAGTCGCGGGGCTGGTGGGAGTTTCCGGCGTCATTCTCCCATTTGTCATGGGGGCCGCGTGGGCGCTCAGCGAAGGCTTTACGACACAAAAATCCCTCTTTATTGCGGCGGCGTTCGTGGCAACCTCGACCGGAATTACCGCCAAGATCTTGCGGGACATGAAGATTTTGGACCGCCTGGAAAGCCGGATCATTCTCGGGGCAGCGGTGATTGACGATATTTTCGCCATGCTCATCCTCGAAGTGGTCACATCGCTGCAGGATGGCGGTGTCAACCTGGCCAACCTTGGTCTCGTCCTTGTTCAAGCGGTCGGCTTTGTGGCCGTTATTGCGTTGGTCGGAACTAAACTCATGCGAAAACAATCCGCGCTCCTCGATGTCCCGATCAATCCACTGTCACCGCTGACACTTTCTCTTGCCCTCTGTCTGGGATTTAGCTGCGATTGCGGCCAAGATCGGCCTGGCCGCGATCATTGGAGCGTTTCTGGCAGGGATGGTGGTCGCAGAAAGCCAACAGCGTCATACGCTGGAGCATCAACTGTCACCTATTATGGCGTTCCTGGTTCCATTCTTCTTTGTGGTGACGGGCGCTCAGGTCGATGTGGGAGCGCTGGCAAGCTGGTCCATCCTCGGCTCACTCCTCCTCGTCACGTTGCTGGCGGTGGTGAGCAAACTTGTGGGATGCGAAGGGGGAGCGCTATCCCTCGGCAAGAGATCTGCCTTGATTGTCGGAATGGGGATGGTGCCTCGTGGAGAGGTCGGTATCATTGTGGCCAGTCTCGGTCAACAGGCCGGAGTCATTTCCGGAACGATCTACGCGATCATCATTGCCATGTCGCTGCTGACCTCGGTGATCGGTCCCACTTTGCTGCAAGCCCTCCTGTCTGGTTCAGTACCCACCCGGAACGAAGGTCAACAGCCTTTTAATCGGCGGACCATCTCGCAGTAGAAGGTGTCAGCCAGCCGCTCCAAGTTCACGCAATCTGCTTCATTGTAGCCGAGCAACCGTTCTCGAGCTCTCTCATCATGACTGTGCCGCCATCGATTCCACAACAGGACCGCATCATGACCATCCAAACCCTGCAGATCCGCCGAGCGGGGAATGTCCAGTTGCGCTTCAATCGCCTTCAGCCCGCCTCGATAGCCCAGCTGCCGGCCGACAAAACACAGGTCAATATGTGGTTGGTTCAGGGGAAGGCCGGGATAGTGCGCAAGCAACATCGGCACATCAAACGTCGTCCCGCAGAACGTCACCAGGAGATCGTATTGCGACAATTCTTCGCCGAGTTGCCGCTGATCCAGTGACTCACCTCGAACGAATGAGATGAAGCGGCCATGGCCGTACAACCCCACGACGGTGATTTGTCCGAACGAGTCCGTTTCGATATCCAGGTACACCGCGCGTTCACGAAGCCATTCATAGAGCCGCCACTGCTCTCGCCGAGGCAGGACCACGCCGAAGTAGCGCGCATCGTCTTGGGAATAATGAGCATGAGCTTCAGCCACACCTTTGTCATACAGCGCCTTCCGGCCCGTGCTGAGGCCTCGAATGGAAGAGGCCGCGAGAAAATGCGACCAGGTGTCGATCCCGTCCAGCCACAGCCGCCGTTCGCTCGTACGTCCTATTCCCGGAAGCAAACAGAAGGTCGATGTAATCATGTGAATCTGTACACAGCTGGTCCGCACGGTTCCGGATCGTTAACGGCAAAATCTGCTCGGACCAATTGTCCACCGGCACATGCGCCGGTTTCAACGTCCATTATGCAAAAATTGGATGATGACCCGGACTCCTTAACTGTGAATGTTCCTGGTTTAGTCTGTTGCGGCTATATGGTGTTATAGTGATTCGAAAAGAGTCGAGCACCGGATGTCCTCATGCCCCCGTGCGCCAGAGTGACAGACCTCCTGGTACAATTCTCGGACAGAGGTCAACACCGGAAGCACGGATGCTGGTCACGAGGGACTGGCTGTCACCACGTGAGAGGAAGGTCGCCATGTCCCGGCTTATAGGGAGCACGCTAAGCGGTCTCATATTTCTGGCCATGATAAAGGTCAGTCTACCCAATTCCGTCCTCGCAGCTCCTCCGGTGCAGGGAGAAGTTGTATCGATTTCAGCTGGGATTCCTGGGACGATGGTCGTTCGAGACGATAAGGGGCAGCTCCATATTCTGAACCTCACGCAACAAACGCAACTCGGTGCCCAGTTTAAGCCGGGAGACAAAGTGCTTGCCTTCTTGAGCCCGTATGGCGTGAGCGCGGTTCAGCTCCAAATTGGAGCTCGTTAGGCCGTTCTTCCGATCCGACCAGAACAGGTGCGACCGCACAGAAGGGCCTCGAGAGTTCCATATTCCCATCGATGGCGTTCCAGGGCGGCGCGGGTCATCTTCTAAGGCGAACTGGGGACGTAACGTTCAATCCTGTCGGAGCGAAGCCAGGAATCCTGCTGCACCCAGGAGCCCGCCCAGAATGATAAGAAAGGTTGACGTGTCCGGCAGATTCGCCTCCAGCGGAGGCGGCCAGTCGACAAAAAGGCCAAGTGCGATGAGAACGGCGCCGAGAGCCTGCAAGATCTTCCATCGGATCGACATCCGCCGAAACGTCCGCTGTGATTCTTCTTCAGGATTCCTATCCATAGCCATTCGTCCCAGCGGTCTAGCATAGCATGGGGTTTCAATCGGTGTTTGAGGGGATGCGATCCAGGGTGTTTCGCAGGGGGATTGGCCAATGGGAGTGTTACGATAACCCTACGGAGAGACATGAGGAACAGCATGAGCATTTCCGCGTTCACCGAACTGGCTGTTGCCCTACAGAACCTGAAGGCCAAAGGATTCACGGCGAACTTTGGCTGCTCGATCACTCATTCATGGAGGTGGGGAGCGGGCGCGTCTATCCTCCTGATGTTCTTGCGATCGTGGGGCACCGAAGTTTTGAAGGAATGAGTGATCCAGACGATATGTCGGTGCTTTATGCAATTGAGAGCGCTGACGGCACCAAAGGCAGCATCGTGGACGCGTTCGGAACCTAGACTGCAGCCTCGGAAGCATGGGTCGACACGCTCGTTCGAATAATGGACCCACGCTTCCGTGTGCATCAACGCGAGATTAAGGCGATACGCCTTTCTCCGGGACTTGTGCCTGAGACGACTGACGTTCTTGTGGCTGCGGTGGTTTTTGGATCTGTTGCTCGATGGGCAATTGCCCTGTGGCACTGGCGGTGCCTTCAAGAATCACATCGGCCACGAGCGTGTTCTCCGTGGACATCACGTGAACCGACTCCTGCCGCACGATAAAAAGATCGATTCCCAGCCACCCGCTCTTATGCTGTCCGCTGAGCGCAGTCTTCACATTGTCAACTTGCTGCGACAGATCGATGGAGGCGGCCTTCTGCAGGCGCGCCTTCAATTCTTGATCCACCATCCTCCAATAACCCGGTTTTATGTCCTCTAATGCCGTCTTCGTTTCAGCGGCCATGTGCAGATCCGAGATGGAGATCAGGTTGCCGTCTCTCTCAAGAAGTGGCGTCCCCCAATAATATAGCGTGCCGTTCAGGCTTCCACTTGTGTCGACTGCCAACAGTGTTTGACCTTTTGTGTCGGAAGCGGAAACCTGTTCGATCAGGAGGGTGCTGCCGAACGTGGTAGGAAGCTGTACCTGCTGATGGAAGAGCCGCTCTTGTAATTGCCGAGAAAGGACTTCATAGGGCACCGGCATCGAAAGTAAGATCTTGTACGGCTGCCCCTCCTGCGCGGCGACGATAGATCGATCCATATGCACCTTCATCGGAGACGAGTCGTTCGACGTTCGGCACGGGACCTGGTAGATCGCGACGGGAGTTTGTCTGGCAACGCCCGCGATGGTGGTGTGCTGTGCCGGTCCCTTCATGGAACCGACGACAAATTCATGCACGCGACCGTAGAGACACGACCTCCTATCGGCTTGGCCGATGGAGACCGGCTGTTGTAGGCGCTCCCACACGAGATGGAGTGGGATGACGTAGGGGGCTTGATCCACCGACCGAGTGATGTGTTGGGCCAGTGCCTCGCGATTGAATAGCTCAGCTAGTTGCTCTTTCACGGGAATATTGAACATGTTGCAACTGGTATCGCTCTCTGGCTTCAAATCGATTGTTGTCCGCGGATCGGTCAGGATGACGTGTAACCCCTGATCCTGTTCCCTCAACGAGAGCTGTCCCGTTCCTTCGATCACGGAATAAAGGGGGTCGAGCCGGCAGGCGCGCGCAGCGAGCGATTCGATTTGGCCTCTGTACGTCGCACGATATTTCACCATCCCGTCCTGAATCTGAACCTGGGGAACGCCCTCTCTTGTGAAGCGCCACTTGTAATCACCGCCGAGGGGATGATTCTTTTCCGTGAAGTGTTCGGGAAGCGAAGATTGGATGACGCGAGATAACGGCGACAAATCGGCGGTCACAGTCACGGGGAGCGAAGAGTCTGGAGCCTGAGTCTGTTTCTGGTCGGCTGAAAGCGGGGGATTCGCCGGAACGGCGCTGCTGAGTTGAGGAGGCGGCTGAGGCTTCGTTGCGGGTGGCGGAATAGTATGGCTGCAGCTGGCCAGCGCAAGAACAGAGACATAAAAGACATATGCCGTAAGTCGTGAGACACGTTTCATGCGACACCTCCATGGTCATTTCGTGACTGAGGAAAAGTGCAAACCATGTACCGATGCAGAACTCCTGGGAATGACTCCAATTCACGCGTAGTTCCCCAGAGTGGGTGCGGTTGATCGAGATCAAGCCATTCCAGGCGGGACAATTTGTCCTGTTGAGGGAGGTGCAGCGGTGATGGTCAGATGGTCACGAATAGTAGTCTTTCCGAGACCGCTGATAAGATCCTTATATTTTTAGAATGCGCCAGGTGTTAAAACACGTGACGAGGTGTCCATGGAATGGCTGAAGAAGAGCTGGAACTGGTTCTGGCGGCAAAGTGTGCTCAACAAGATCGTCATTCTCGGCCTCTTCGCCGCATTTGTGCCGTTTGTGCTCCCCACGGTTGTGGCCTGGTTCAGACCGACGATGATTCACGTCGGCGTGTCTTTCTACACGTACGAACGGGCGTCCCAACCGCAGGGGATGAATACGCTCTATTTCTTCGAGAGACGCAATCTCGTGTCCGACTGCAGCATCCGCCGTGACGAGCAACCTGTTCCGAACGGTCGCGCCAAGGCACCCCATCCGCAAGCCTGGGTCTTGATCAAGCTGTTGCTCGAAAATGTGGCCGATCGTGACATCACGAACCTTCGGGTGGGTCTGCGATCTCCGGCCATCAATCAGACGACGCAGGTGTTGACTGCCCCAAGTTTGGTGGCTACGGGAAACCGGGAGGCGCCGCCCGACGTGAAACCCGTGTATGTCCTCTCGATCTCGGCTATTCCGGCGGCGAGCTCCGTGGTCGTCAGCCTGAAGACCCCCCTCGATGATCACTTGCGTGAGTTTATCTATGTCAAACGCCGTCCGGTGACCATCCAGGCTCCCTATGTGTCGGCGGATCAATTCAGACAGTACCCTCCAATCGTCTCACGCACGAATGCGGTCAAAATGTTGAATCGTGAAGGAGTGTTGCGGACCAGCGACGATGCCTTCACCGATGAAAAGCTCCAAGTGACGATGGTGTCCTCGGATGAACCGACCATGAAGGAAGGAGATCTGTCGTATCGAGTCCTTCCACGGGCAAAGGCCTGTTCGGAAGCAGAAGCGGGTGTGTGGTGAGCCTCGAATCAGAAGAGCCAGGGTCAAAGATGTACGCAAACCGACCTGCCGATCATAGATTGTGCGATGAGCTTTTTACAGAGAGGAGACTCTTTACTGCCGACCGTCCCGCCAGCCATCCTGTCGCCCATGCCCATTGAAAATTGAACCCGCCGATGCGGCCGTCGCAATCGAGGATCTCTCCCGCAAGGTAGAGTCCCGAAGCCAGCTTCGATTCCATGCTCCGATAGTCGATTTCATCCAACGGCACGCCGCCGGCCGTGACTTCAGCAAAGTTCCACCCCCGGTCCCGTTGAATCGGAAATCGGAATCTGGTCAAGGTGTTCAGCAACCGAT
>CAZNBG010000110.1:0-5370 GCA_964570915.1 uncultured Nitrospira sp.
CCGAAACGCCCCTGGACTCGCCTCGGTCGCCATCATGGAGCTCGTCTTCGAGATCGAAGAGCGATTCAAACTTCAAATTCCGGATCAGGACCTGCCTGGGTTGAGTACGGTCGGCTCGGTGGCTGCCTATGTCCAACGACGGCTGGCCGAACCCAAATCCGAGGCCAAGCCTGAGGCGGCAAAGCCGGCGCCGGCGTCGTCCAAGTCGACGTCATCGAAATCCGGTTCGTCCAAAACGGCATCGGGCAAATCACCCTCCGCAAAATCCGCTTCGGCAAAATCAGCCCCCGCGAAGCCGGCCGCAGCCAAATCCGCCGCCGTCAAGAAGCCTAAGAAGGTATCCGCGGGTGCATCGAGAACCAAGAAGAAGGTCGCGGTCCGATGAGCACCCCTCAACAACCGACTCCCATTACACTGGCTCAAATCCACGAGGTTGTCGGAGGCACGATCCATGGCGACGGCCACACGCCGATCTTCAGCTTAACGAGTCTGAATCAACCCAACCCACACGCGTTGTCGTTCATGACCAACGACAAGATGGCGAAAGGCGCGACCAACGTGCAAGTGGCGGCTTTGCTGGTTCATCGGCATCAGCCCGATCTCCCAGTCCCTCAAGTCGTCGTCGACAATCCGATGTTGGCCTTTGCCCGGGTGGCACAGAACTTTTTTGTCCGCTCTCCGGCACCTCGCGGTATGAGCGAACAGGTGACTCGAGGCTCCGATGTGCAGATCGGCGCCGATCCTTCAATCTGGCCGTATGTCACCATCGGCGACCGCGTCACGATCGGCCAGCGCGTCACCCTCTATCCCGGAGTGTTCGTGGGATCGGACTCGACGATCGGGGATGATTCCATCCTGTACCCCAATGTCGTCGTCCGCGAAGGCTGTTCATTGGGCGCGCGGGTGATCGTGCACAGCGGAACCGTGATCGGAGCCGACGGATTCGGATACGTCCAGTATCAGGGCCGCCACCACAAGATTCCCCAACTCGGCGGCGTCGTCATCGAAGACGACGTCGAGCTCGGAGCCAATGTCACCATCGACCGCGCCACGTTCGGACAAACCCTCGTGAAGCAGGGCACCAAAGTCGACAACCTCGTCCAGATCGCCCACAACGTCACCGTCGGAGAACACTGCATCCTTGTCGCGCAAGTCGGTATCGCCGGCAGCACCACGATCGGCCGTCATGTCATGATCGGGGGGCAGGCCGGTCTTTCCGATCATCTCACCATCGGAGATCAAGTGCTGATCGCGGCCAAAGCCGGAGTCAATCGCAGCGTGGAGTCGAACCAGATGGTCGGAGGCATTCCGGCAATGCCGCGTGAGAAAGCCCTGAGGGTGCAGGGCGCCATTTTCCAGCTGCCGGAATTGAAGCAGCTCGCGCGGGATCTGGAGCGGCGCGTGGCGGAACTTGAAGCACAGGTCAAAAAACCTTCACGTCAGGGCTCCGGATCAAAGACCACTCGTTCCAAAAAGAGCTGAGGGGCTCACTTTTCCACCTTGATCACCCTCCGCCACAAAAATAGCCTTGCCCAATAGAACCCCGCCCATGGCATCAGGAGCGCGGGAATCATATACACACGCCCGTAGGAAAACGCGGCGATCGCACTCCCCACCAGAAGCATGATACCCAGCACATAGGCAAGCGGAACCAACTGCCGCCCCGGATGATGGATATCCGGAGGGTCGGAACTCTTCTTGATTTTCCCCTTCTGTCTATTCACCCCCTGTTTCATCCGCGCGGCCAACACGTCGGGGAATTCCCGCAAGAGGTACCGCTGATACAGGGTTTGCGCAGCGCCAAGTCCGATACCCGACAGGAACAGGCCCGAGCTTTGATAAAAGGTCTCCCAGGTATAGCTGTCGGTGGCGAACAGTTGATAGCCTAACCCCGCGACACTCCCGATCAAACAGAGGAGCCCAAGAAGGCCAGAGGGCAAGAGAATGTGCGTCTTCACGTATTCCTGGGCCTGTTGCATGGTTTGCTGAGGATGATGGACGGTGACGAGTTTCGGCACGGTATTCCCTTCCAGTTCTATCAACGACCCGGTAGCCAGCCAGGCATTATAACGATCCGGCCCTCTTCAGCAAAGGGAAGAACGATGCCCCTGGAGAATCGACTCGATAGGTAGGTTGGGGATACCCGTGGGGCAGAACCAATTGTCGTGTTTATGAAGATCTCGGCTGATGCGACGGGTCGGCCGCTATCGAGGAGGATCCGGGGGAGGGATGACCTTGCGGGTTTCAACGACCCCCTGGATCGTCGACGCGACTGCATCGAGACTTTCAAGCAGCGACGTGAACTGATCGGAAACGACGGTTGCCGGTGCAGGCGCCTGTGGTCTCCATGAGCCTTCTTCAAATCTGACACGTCCGACGACGGGAGGATTCAGTGTCTCGGCGACCGAGATCAATGGAGTAAGACACAAATCAATCACCTGCACACCGCTTTCGTCAGGCTGCCCCTGGTCATCGATCCTCACGACAGGACGAAGTGGATAACGGCTATTTACTTTGGCTACGATCCCCACGTCTCCGGTCGTCAAACGGACGGTGGTCCCGAGCGGGTACACCGATAACTGCTCGACGAGTGCCTTGAGAATCTCGCGCGGAAAGGTCTCTCGCTCGGCAACCAGGAGCTCCTTGACAGCTTCATGCGGGAGCAAACGGCGACGATACGGGCGTTCGCTGACTAATGCGTCGAATACGTCGGCCACCCCGCAAATCTGAGCCATCTCGTTGATCTGTCTTCCCTTGAGCCGATTGGGATATCCCTGACCATTCCATCGCTCGTGGGCCTGGCGAGTCAATTGTGCCAGCCAGTGATAGGCCGGGCCGCATTTTGCCATGACCTGATATCCAAGCTCAGGATGTTGCTCGATCAGAGTCCGCTCTTCTTGAGTTAAGCGGCCACTCTTGGCCACCAACGATTTGGGTACGGCGAACAAGCCAATATCATGAACCAGGCCGGCGAGTGCCAATTGGTGCAGTTCTTCTCCATAGTACCCCAGTCCGATTCCTATCTTGGTTCCGAGGACGGCCACATTGATCAGATTGGTTACCAGTGGCGAACCGGAGGGTCCGGATAGCGCCTCAATCACCAGTTCATCATTCTGTTGCAGTGAGGTGACAGCATCCGATGCGAGATCTTCGAGTCGCTGTAGCGACAGGGCATGCTGCCCCTGCACAGCAATCGCCGCCTCGTTCAAGGCTCGGTCCGTTTTCTGGTACCAGCCCCTCAAGATAGCACCCATGCATCACTGTTATCCCGGCGACAGAACACGTCGCCCGCGACCCGTTCCACCAGTGCCCGTCTGATCCGGCTGACTTTCGCGACGCTTCCCACATACAAACACAGGTCGCACAGGGAGTTGATCAGCCGGCAGACTCCGCCGGTGCGATGGAAGATCGACGACACCGCGCTTGAGGAGAATATCGGCAGCACGCAACCGGCGGCGGCCAGACGAGCCGCAATGTAGGTTTTGGTCTCGGCACGATCGAAACATTCAATATGATGCTGAATGGTCACCCGCTGAGCGAGCTGAGGAATGCGGGCAATACGGGTTCGCAGTTCCGGCTGTCCTAAGAGGACGAGCGTCAGAAGGAATCGATCATTCAACTGGAAATTACTGAGAAGACGAAGCTCTTCGAACGTCCGGTCATGCGCGATGGCCTGCGCTTCATCCACCACCACCACCGTGTCGGCTCCCCGCTGGTAATTGGCCAGCAGCTGATCGTTCAAACGACGCAACTGTTCCGCCCGCGTCCCGTTCGGCTCCAATCCGAGTTGGAACAAGATCTCGCCGAGAAATTCGTGTTCCGGTAGCGTCGGGTTCGACACAAGTCCGATCTCATACTGGGTCCGTGGAAGCCGGAGAATGGCGGCGCGACTCAGGAGCGTTTTTCCACTGCCGATCTCACCGGTCAGCATCACGATTCCCTTGCGGGCATGTATCCCATACAGGATACGTTCCATCGCCGCTTCGTGCTTGACCGATGGAACATAGAACCGTGGGTCCGGCACATTCTCAAACGGGCGAAGGTTGAGCCGCCAGTGGCGCTCGTACATCGCACCCCGGGTTAGTGACTGGTCCTGAGGAGCCTCAACAAGTGGCACATCCACATCCTTTCCATCTCCACCGGGGAACGACACGGGGTCCGCTGGCACGAGCGTGTTTCAATGAGGCAAGACGCTTTGTATGGCCATGCGCTCGGCTCGTCCGCTTTCCGCCCATTCTTCGATGCTCTGCACACTCTGATTCAGGCGCGATTGGACGGCTTCATAATTGTTTGCGGGAACCATCACGCGTTGCTGCATCACGATTGTGAGAAAGCTATGCAGCCCCATGAAAAATGCCATCGCATGCGAGGCATTGACCTGCTGGGCCGCGGACCATAACTGCGCGACCCGTTCTACAGCGTGCGGCAATTCGGAGGAAGATAAGCCAGCGGCGGAGCGGCCATTCTTGAGTAACTCCAGGAGAGTTTTCAGATGGGGAAGTTCCTGATGGACCACCTGCAGAAACCCTTGTTCCCCTTCGGCCAATCGGTCGAGGAACTCTTGTATGGATGCCACGTTGCACTGTTCCATCCCCCGATGCATGAGCCCTTCCGCCTGAGCCATCATGGTCTGAATCAAATTGCGATGGAATGTCCCGGACATCATGCATCGTTCATGAAGTCCGTGGAGCAGTACCAACAATTCTTTGGTCGCGATCGATGATACGGGACTCTCGGCCACCGACTGCGCTTGTTCGGCATCAAAGGTGACCCCGGTCGCTCGGGTCAGCGCCCCATGAATATGCCCCAGTTGTTTGCAGAGAACAAGGAAGTCGTCAGCGGATATTCGCGCGGAAGGGTCTTGGACGGCTTCGACGAAGGGAAGGGCTGAAAAACTGGCCCGTTCGACATCGCTCAGGTTGATCGTGGCCGCGGATCCGCCGAGGTTCGTGATACCGACCTTGATCGTCTGAGCCAACGCCCGATGTCGCTCGGAAGGGGGCGCTTGCTGAAGTTCATCCAAGGCCACGTGAATTTGCTGAAGCCACTCCTGTGCCTCATGAACGAAGAGCTCGATCAATTCTTTCTGAAACGCATCTTCGGTTTCCACAGGCATCGACATCCGCCCTTCACCAAGAAAACGGCCATCTCAAGGCTCCGGCTGGTTGTCTCAGGATTGTCCCCTCCCACTCCCGCGTTGCGAGGCCAACCCCGCAATTTCACCTAGTTTGCGCGCCATTTCTTCAAATCTCCTGGTGGCCTTCTCGGCGGCCTGCTCCTTGCCCGCGCCCCGGCCTCCCACTACCCCGTTCCGATCCCCTGCCCCCAGCAGCCCCCCCTCCGCCACCTCGATCACCCCCGTCCCCGTCC
>CAZNBG010000110.1:5380-7888 GCA_964570915.1 uncultured Nitrospira sp.
GGACTCGGCGTACCAGCACGCCATTGCGATCCCGTTCTACCGTCAGCAGCGCTTCCATCTCCTGGACTTTGGTCGCGATCCGCTCGACTTCTTGCATACGTTCCGCTGTCTCTGCCGTCTTCTCCCGTTCCACCGAGAGCTCAGTCTCGAGATCCTTGATCTTCTGTTGGAGCTCAGATCCCTGCTGCTCTTCATGCGCCAGTCGTGCTTCCACCTCTTTCGCCCTTGCCGACGCCGTCTCCAACTCTCCCAGTTGTTGGACAAGCTGTTCTGCGGCTTCCCGTTCCGCATGCAGGGTGGATTCCAGCTCCGCGATTCGACCGGAGGTCTTCTGCCAGGTCGCGACTTCTTGTTTGAGTGCGCCGACGGCGTCCTGCTCCGCCGCCAGTGCCGTTTCAAGTTCAGCCACCCTCGATGCCTGCTGTTCAAGTTTCACGAGCGTCGCTTCGAGTTCGCTGACACGCTGTTGTTCTACTGCCAACTGCACTTCGGCAGCCTTGGCACGGGTCATGTGGTCAACGGTATCGGCCAAGCGTTTGGCGAGGTCTTCGGATCGAGCTCGTTCTGCCAGGAATCGACTTTCCATCTCTTTGAGTTCGATCAAGCCTTGGCGCGCGTGCTCCTGCTGTTGGTCGGACGGCTGTGGACCCTTCTCCGCGGGAGCTGCCGTTTGGGCCGACACCGGTCGGGACACGGCTGCCGGGTGTGCCTCCTGTCGTTTGGCAAGCAGCTCTAGCACGCGGTCTCTTAACGAAGTCCCTTGAAACGGCTTCTTGAGCACACCATCGGCCCGGCAAGAATCGGCCTGTTTCGTCACTTCGTCGTTGACGATGCCGGAAATCAGGAGCACCGGGGTTGCCGCGAGGGTGGAATTCCCGCGGACAAATGCGCAGACTTCATATCCGCTTTTGTCCGGCATGATGACGTCGGATACGATCGCGTCCGGCCGTTCCTTGGACAGATAGGCCAGTGCTTCTTCCCCATTAGCCGCCAAAGTCACGGAGAGTCCGGCCTCGGTCAACAGTCGCTCGGCCACTTTCCGAACCGCGATGCTATCGTCCGCTATCAAGATCTTCGGCATGCCCGCACCTTTCGTCCTTCCCTGTGTCTGTTCTGATCATCGCTCAACCGGTGCCAGTCGGTGTACGGAAAGAATTGGTATCTCGTCGAGACCGCTCGCATAACTCCACTCGGCCGGCAAGTCCTTGCCTCGATAGACCTGAATCGCGGCGGAGTCCAAGGTGTGGAGGACTGGTATTTCCTCATCAATACAAATCGCCATGTCCCCCAAGGGATGCTTCGCCGTCAAGCACAACGGACTGCTTCCCTGCACCGTGACGTGAAGCAGCTCGGCGAGATCGAACACCGGCAGCACCTTCTGATGCCGGCGAACCACTGCCGTCACGAATGGGGTACGGCCGGCAACTGGAATGCTCGTTTCCCATGGCGCAATGCCCGCGACCTCCTGGGTGTTCATCGCCAGCCTCCGGCCACCGATCACAAACACCAACAGATTCAACGATCGAGACGTCGTCTGCCGCTGATTCTTCCCACTGGTTCTCAACATGTCCGGTCATCGCCGATCGAAATTTCCGAAGCAGCCGGCAATCAGGCAGTCGTTCTCTTATCGGATAAATCCGTCTAAGCCTCCAGCCTGTTCCCTTCAAGAATCCAGCGTGTATCGAGAATCAACGCCACGCTGTTTTCGAACAAGATCATGCCTCGATACCAGTGTCGCTCCGGTCCACGAAATTGAGGGGGAAGCGGCAAGATGTGCGACCGTTGCAGTTCCATCATGCCATGCACCCGTGTCACCCAGATGCTTCCCTGTGATCCGCTTTCGGAAAGAAGCACGACACGGCTGTTCAAGCCGGCTCCATCACGCGGCAAGATCAGTTGATCAGTGAGATCAACCGACCTATACACCACTCCCTCGACCATCGGAATTCCACCGCTGCCCGTCTCTTCTGTGTTCAACAACTTTCGTACGGATTCGGCGTCTACCGCAAAGAACCGCCCACCCATGGTCACGATGAGGAAGCGGGACAGAGGCGCACGCGATGGAGTTTCAGCGGTTTGCTCGTGGATACTCATGCCAACGCCTTCTTGCCCATTTTCTGCAACAAGCCCCGCTTCGTCAATCAATACGAATATTTGCGCAAGGTTACTTGCGGAGGGCCGGAGTGTGGCCGACCCACCGCTCGACTTCCTGAAGCAGCATCCGTTCTTCCACCGGCTTGGCGATATAGGAGCTGGCGCCGATGTTAATCGCCATCTGATGATGTTTGTCCCCGGCTCTGGTCGTCATGACCACCACCGGCGTCTGTCGTGTTTCGGGACGGCTTCTCAGGGCTTGCACGACTTCGAATCCTTTGAGTTTGGGCATTTCGAGGTCGGTGATGATCAGTCGGTACCTGTTGGTGAGTGCTTTTCGCAATGCATCTTCACCGTCGACACCCGGTTCCATCGTATATCCCCCCGTTTCCAACCTCCTCCCACCCAAACTGC
>CAZNBG010000110.1:7898-8584 GCA_964570915.1 uncultured Nitrospira sp.
GGCCTGCGCCGACTTTGGTGTTCACGGGGGCTTCCCGGCTGGCGGTTTGGACCCCGCCACCGGGGCCGTGCGCGGCCTGGGGTGGCGGGGCATCTTCGCCGTTGCGCTGGGCACGCAGTTTCAGGTGCGCGATGCGCTCTCGGTGCGTCTCGGCTATACCTACAACCAGAATCCGATCCCGGATTCGCAATCCATCTTCACCGTCGACCGCCGTGTCAATCTGATATCCCGCCGATTCCAACATCCTCCCGACAAACTTGCGAATGCTCAACGAGTCATCGATCAACAACAGTTGCGACTCCGGCCGACTCTTTTCCTCCAGCTCCTGCGGCGGCGGTTGATCGGCCGAAAGTCCCGTTTTGGAAGGAGTCTCCAGCGCGATGGCTTCCGTCACTTCCCGCGAGAACAAGCGACTTGGGTCGATCACAAGAATGACTCGTCCCTCCGGATCAATAGTCGCGCCACCGAAAAACGAATGCTCCAACGGTTTCAGTGCCCCGAGTGATTTAATGACGATTTCCTGACGGCCTAATAGTTCATCGACTGCCAATCCCATGGGTCCCACCGGAGTCCGAACGATCACGATCCGCCTCGGCCAATGCATATGGCCCCGTTCCAGGCGCAAGGGCTGGTGTAACGGGTGAACTTCCACCAATTGGTGAACAATCATTAAAAGGTGTAGATCC
>CAZNBG010000111.1:0-8576 GCA_964570915.1 uncultured Nitrospira sp.
GGAACTTTCCGGGCCCCCTTTCCCCATTGCCGGTGGGTCACGGCTTTCTCGCGCGAAGGGCCAATTCGGGCAAGCCGATCGCCGAGTGTTTGAGGGATCCATGGCAGCCGCTCATTCTTGGAAATTAACACCCATCCGCCATATTCGGGATAGCCGGCCGCCGTACCGGTCCGTTTTGGGACCTCATCGGAGCCCATGAACATCTCTTTAGACACGTGGTTGAAAAACACACTGACCCTCCCGATTGATCCGGCCACTCGGTCCGCTTGAGAGGTGACCTTGCATTCCCCTTCCCAGAGCCTGATACCTCCTGACGTCAGTTCCGGGTAGGCACGTACAGACACGCGTGAGTTCCATAGCTCGTACGGGCCGGCTGCCATCGTGGTGCGCATGCGGACCAGGACCGGTGAATCCGTGAATTCACGTGATTGCTTTATAAGGGCTTCGGCGGCGTTCATGGCTTTGAGATGCCGCGCCCATCGCTTGTCGGTGACCGGGCCATCGTCCTGAAGTGGCGCCCAACATTGCACCTGCGCGATGGCGGTCGTCGGAATGCTGAAAGACAACAGCACCGCAAGGACCCCAAAATACCGTGTGACATGGACAGCAAATGGAATTGGCATATGGATTTTCATCTTAGCGAACAGCGGTCGCCGTTCGCTTACACAGGACGGCTGACCCCCAATTTCTTCATGCGAGCTTCGAGTGTGGTGGGTTTCAATCCCAGAATTGCCGCCGCGCCCTTGGGGCCGCTCACGCGCCAACCGGTTTGTTCCAGAATCTCGACGATATGTTGCCGTTCAATGTCTTCGAGCGTGAGCGCTTGCCCGTTGCCGGATGTTTTTCCGCTCGTGGGGGAAAGCCAGTCGATCGGTTCCAGTTCCTGGTCTTCGCTCAAAATCACCGCTCGCTCGATGACATGCTCTAGTTCGCGGATGTTCCCCGGCCACCGGTAGCGTTGCAGCGCCGTCATCATCCGTTCCGGGATACGAGTGATTTTCTTTCCGAGGTTGGACGCATGTTTCCGTACAAAATACTGGGCCAGCAACGGAATGTCCCCCTCCCGCTCATGTAAGGCAGGCAAGTGAATCGGAAACACGTTCAGGCGATAGTAGAGGTCGGCCCGATAGTGGCCCGACTTCGAGAGTTGCTCAAGGTTGCGGTTCGTCGCGGCGATCACACGCACGTTTACTTTAAAGGTCTGCGTTCCCCCGACACGCTCAAATTCGCCCTCCTGCAACACACGCAGCAATTTGGGTTGCAGGTCGAGCGGGAGTTCACCGATCTCATCGAGAAAGATCGTTCCTCTATCGGCCACCTCGAAACGGCCCATCTTTCTGGTCAAGGCTCCGGTGAAGGCTCCTTTCTCATGGCCGAACAACTCGCTTTCAATCAATCCGCCTGGAATAGCCGCGCAATTGACCTTGACCAAGGGTCGGTCCTTCCGCGGGCTCAAGTTATGGATGGCCCGGGCGATCAGTTCCTTGCCGGTTCCGGTTTCACCGGTGATCAGCACAGAAGAATCCGTCGGCGCAACCCGCTCAGCACCTTTGAGCACTTTCTTCAGTGAAGTCGATGAACCGATCAATTCCTCAAAGTTGTGGCTCCCCTTGATTTCTTCTTGTAAATACACGTTCGCGGCTTCGAGCCGGGCTTTTTCCTGTTCCGCCAGCACTTGTTCGGTGATATCTATGAACATGGTGCGGGTATAGGTGCCGGTGGGGTCGGGCCGTGACCACCATCGGATCCACAGAGGCTTCCCGTTGTCCTTTCGGCGTAGTTCAAGTACGACCCCGCTCGTGTCGATGCCCTTGCCAATAGAGTCAAAGGCATCTTTCAAACGGCGCTGCGCATCCGGCGTATTCGGAATGAATGATGCGCCGTACGTGCCCTCCACCTGATCCGGTGTGATCCCCAGCGTGGTCAACGCCGTTTTGTTCGCGCGAATAAACTTGGAATCCAAGCCTTCGTTGACATAGGCAATCGGCGCCTCGTCGAACAGATCCCGCAGTCGCTCTTCATTGTCTCTGAGTTGGGCGGCCATTCGCTCTCGCTCGAGTTCAGCCCCGGCCCGGACGCCGAAAATCTTGAAGACCGAAAGTACCCGTGGATCGTCACGCATCGGCTTGGTATCCATCACCGCCAGATGCCCCATGACACTTCCGGCACGGTCTACGACGGGAATCGCCAGATAGCTCTCCACGCCCAGTTTTGCCAAGTCTTCGCGGTGTTCTGGGAACAGGTCCTGGACATGCTCCGAAAACAGACAGACCTCGCCGGCCAGCACTCGTTCACAAGGCGTGTGCGGCAGGTCGTACTCGAAATTGTCGAGAAACCCGTCCCCGTTCCAGAACGCCAAGGTTCTGACGCGCATCCGGGTCCCCTCGACGAACTTGGACACGAAGGCGTATTGCATGTGCAGCGCTTCGGCCAGGCTCTTCACCAGCGAAGGGAAAAAGGCAGCTCCCGTGGCTGCCGCTGTTCCTTCGTCAATCTTGCGGAGCGTGAGATCGCTCTTTCTCAGCGCCTGTTCGTATCGCAACCGCTCGAATTCCGCCGCAGCGCGTGTGGCGAAGATGCCTAAGATCGAAGTGGTGTGCAGGTGATCCGGCATCGGCTTCTCGTTCATGATGGCGAGATGGCCCACGACCTGGTCCAATGAATCCACGACGGGAACCCCGCAATAACTGCTGACGCCGGTGTCTTGAATCAATCGCACGTGGGGATAGAGGCTGCCGAGGGCATCAGGATGATGGACGCACTTCTTGGTGAGCACAATCTCACACGGCCCTTTGACCGGAACCTCAAACGGCGGCAACACTTGACCTTTGCCCCAACCTGCCTTGGATCGAAACGTGACGCCGTCCTCCGCCAGTTCAGAAATGTAGGCATAGTCGGCTCCCAGCGCGACTGCCAGTTGTTGCACGAGCGATGGAAAGAAGTGTTCGCCGACGCTCGCTCCCATCCCTTCGAGAATTGTACGAAGGACCGCCCCGGTCTCCGCGGCCACATCGACGGCGTGAAGCGGAGCAGGGTCAGGTCCAGAGGGCGACATGGCACTCACTCAGCGACAGGATGGCGAGAAGACGATTCACGGGATCAAAGTGTATCATCGGGAGAGAAAACCTGGCAACGTGAGCGGATGCGCCTGTCACGCCATCTCCGTTCGAGTGGACGTCCTCCTTCACCGTTGACATGGTCCTCTCGGACACCGTAGCCTGACTTCTCATCCCATCTTATGACTCGCAAGCAAGTCGTCATCATTGGGGGCGGGTTTGGAGGCCTGACTGCGGCCCGCTCCATCCGTCATGCCGACGTGATACTGATTGACCGCACAAATCACCACCTATTCCAGCCGCTGCTCTACCAAGTCGCCACCGCCGCATTATCTCCCGGCGATATCGCCTGGCCGTTGCGGACGGTCTTTCGTTCCCAGCCAAACGTCCGTGTGGTGATGGACGAGGTGCTGTCGATCGATCGAGTGGCTCGGCTGGTTCATCTTCGGGACAGCCCGTCGATTGCTTTTGATGTTCTCGTGGTTGCTCCCGGATCACGACACGCCTACTTTGGTCACGATGAGTGGGAAGCATTTGCGCCGGGCCTCAAGACGATGACCGACGCCGTCCAGCTGCGTGAGCAGATGTTGCTTGCGTTCGAGGAGGCTGAACGACGCAGGGCGGCAACGGACAAGCAAGATCGAATTACCTTCGTGATCATTGGAGGAGGCCCGACAGGAGTGGAGTTGGCCGGGGCACTGGCCGAGATCGGGCGAAAAGCCATGGGGCCCGACTTTCCGACCTTGCGGCTCGATGACCTTTCGGTCATGCTCGTGGAAGGCGGCTCCCGTATTCTGCCTGGCTTCGACGCCACACTCTCGGCAAGAGCCGTCAAGGCGCTCGAATCTATGGGGGTGACGATCAAGCTGAACAGTCCGGTGAGCGCCATCCGTGCCGACGGTGTGACAATCGGCAATGAATGGGTCCCCTCCACGAACATTATCTGGGCGGCCGGCAATCGGGCGTCGCCTCTTCTACAGACGCTTGCAGTCCCTCAGGATCCTTCCGGTCGGGTCAAGGTTCGGCCGGATCTGACGATCTCCGAGGATCCCTGGATCTTCGTCATCGGTGATGCCGCGCATTATGTGGGGGATGAGGGGAAACCATTGCCGGGTCTGGCCCCCGTCGCCATGCAACAGGGGCAATATGTTGCCAATCTCATCGATCGTGGCTTCGACCCAGAACAGCGCCCACCATTTGCCTATGCGGACCGTGGCATGCTGGCCACGATCGGTCGCGCACACGCTGTCGCGCAAATCGGCCCTATCCGCGCCTCAGGGCTCCTTGCTTGGTTGCTGTGGTGTATCGTCCATATTTTCTTCCTGATCGGCTTCCGGAATCGAATACGGGTGATGTTGGAATGGGTTTGGTACTACCTGACCTTCAAGCCAGGCGCGAGATTACTTTTTGCACGGCCTTCTGCTTTCCGTCCCGCACCGCGGCAAGACCATTCCAATCGGAAAGCCGATTGAGGCGCGAAGACTTCTGTTACACGATGCGTGGAGGACCCGTCGGTTCAATGGGCGGGAATGTTCGGGCCGATTTTCTCCAGGATGACTTGTTTGACCTGCTTCGAGAAGCGTTTAGAGACCTCAAGATTCCGTAGGACATGACCTGATTCGGATACATTGTACGTGGCCGGAAGCGCCTCTGAGGTGATGGTCGCTTCAAAGACCACCGCCAGCATCTTGCCGGGCTTTCCCGTCTTTCGATCGATCCCGTAGGCCTCCTTGAGCGAAACCTTCGGAGAGACCTCGACATCGGCCATGGATGGCACATGCGGTTTCAACAGACCCGACCTATTTCGACTATCTTCAATGAGCTTGATGAGAGGGTCGGCGGCGAGTTCACTTCGAATTTGCTGTTCTACCACGCCTTTTGTTCGCTCCGCCTTCTGCATGTGTTCATCCAACACCGCCGGAACAAGATGGACATAAATGGGATCATTCGGCTGCCGTTTCGGAATCCGATTGAGTTGTTCCAGTTGCTCAGCCCGTTTCGCGCTGAGCTGTCCTTCCGTCTCTTGTGCTGCCGCTTGCTGTTTTGCCATCGGATCGTCGGCATCATGGATCGTGGTTTTTCCTTTCTGGTCGATCTCATACACGAGCGTCTTCGCGCCATGTTCGTCGACGCGATAGACCTTTTTCTCGCCGTTCAGGTTTGCCGTGTAGTAGCTCCCGGAACAGGCCACGATCGTGAAATACACGGCCGCGAGACTACTGGAGGCTATCGCCCTCATCGCACGACTATTCTTGGCGTCCATGAGTGTATGCTCCTCTGCTCTTTTTCGCATGAGACCACCACGGTGAGAGCCTCAATACCATGAAGTAAGTGTAGCAGCACCGATCACTGCCTCTTGACCGCCGGCCTCATAGACTCAAGAAAAAACAAGACCGACCGATTCTTAGAGAGAAGGCGCATCAGTAGATTTCGAGGAAGCATTTGACACATTTCTGTTTGGCACGTAGCGTGACTTACATCCTAATCCGGGATGGTTGATGCTTGATTGAGCCTGCCTTTTTAGTTCACCCGATGACTCGAAAACGCGTCGTCATTATTGGGGGCGGGTTTGGTGGCTTGACGGCCGCACGGTTCTTGCGCGACGTGGACATCGTCCTGATCGACCGTACGAATCACCACCTCTTTCAGCCGCTGCTCTACCAAGTGGCGACCGCCGCGTTGTCTCCGAGCGATATCGCCTGGCCCTTGCGCACACTCTTTCGTTCACAGCCCAACGTCCGTGTGGTCATGGATAACGTGCTCGAGATCGATCGAGCGTCCCGAATGGTCCGTCTCCGGGACAGCGCTCCGATCACCTTTGACACCTTAATTGTCGCTCCCGGATCGCGGCACGCCTATTTTGGTCACGACGAGTGGGAGGCGCTGGCTCCGGGACTCAAGACCATGGCTGATGCCGTTCATCTGCGCGAGCGGATGTTGCTCGCGTTTGAAGAGGCGGAGCGGCAACGGGCCGAGAGCGGGGAACAGAATCGACTGACCTTCGTCATCGTTGGAGGGGGTCCGACGGGAGTCGAGTTGGCCGGCTCGCTCGTTGAGATCGGGAGAAAAGCCATGGGGCCGGATTATCCTCACTTACGCCTGGAGGATCTCTCGATCATCCTTGTGGAAGCCGGTCCCCGCATTCTGCCTGGATTTGATGCCAAACTGTCGGCAAAGGCCCATGCTGTGCTCGAACGCATGGGAGTCACCGTCAAGCTGAACAACCCGGTGAAGGCTGTCCGCTCCGACGGAGTGATGGTCGACACGGAATGGGTCCCGTCTGCCAATGTTATTTGGGCGGCGGGCAACAGGGCATCGCCTCTCCTGAACACCCTGGCTGTCCCCCAGGATCCATGCGGCCGAGTCAAGGTCCGACCAGATCTGACGGTTCCGGATGATCCCTGGATCTTCGTTATCGGTGACGCCGCCCACTGTCTTGGCCGTGATGGGAAGCCCTTACCGGGAATCGCCCCTGTCGCCATGAGAGAGGGGCAGTATGTGGCTAAATTGATCAATGAGGAAGTTCTGCCCGAACATCGTTCGCCATTTACCTATACAGACCGCGGTATGTTAGCCACGATCGGCCGCGCCCAAGCCGTCGCCCAAATCGGTCCGGTCCATGCGTCGGGACTCCCCGCCTGGACCCTGTGGTGCATTGTCCACATTTTCTTCCTTATTGGATTCAGAAACAGAGTACGAGTGATGTCTGAATGGACCTGGTACTACCTCACCTTCAAACCAGGAGCACGGTTGCTGTTTGAGCGGCAGGAAGAGCCTCATGACAAATCGATGTCGACACATGAGGCGCATACAAGAGCCAAAGCCGCATGACGATAGTCGCGCGGGGGCGCCCTACCGAATACAGCCCATTTATTCGTGTTTTTATTCCCCCTCCACTCTCCAACAAATCATTTTGATACCAATATTGAGTGACGGTCATCCGTAGTATCCGATAAAAGTTTGGGTATTCATCCCGGATCAGCCTACGGCCGGCTATCCATCCCTTTATCTTTCAGCTTATTAATAAATACATAATTAACGTTATATATAAGATAGTTATGAAAAATAGTAAATGTTTATATTTTAGTTATTATGCTCGCTTAGCAAGGTAGTTAACTATCTTGTTTAACTCTGCTTTTGATCATCAATCGACCACAAGGGCGTTGTCCTCGTTAGTTGGGTTTTGCCCCCTACGAGAGTAATAGCTCGATCTCCCCTTCTATATTACCGTGCAAACCACAATTAGCCTTTTCGCAAGGGAGACGAACATGCCTCCAGGACTTCTCTCCAAAATCGAGATCGACTGCATCCTTTCAAAGGGATCCGCCGATTTGAGGGGGGATGGATGTATCTACGAACTCTCGTCTTCCACCCCTGCTATCTCGAACCCTGAGAAACTACGTCAAGGTGATTACGTCAAGCTTCGCCTGTGGTTCCCCGACGAAAGTTCACATATCTTTATTGAGCTGGCGGAAATTCAGTGGATCAAGAATCACTGGATCAAAGTCGACATTCTTTCAGTTTCACCCAAGGACAAGGCGAGGCTCAAGCAGTTCGTAGCCTCTGAAGGTTGCTCCGCAACAACTTCGCTCAAGATCATCGAGCAAATTTTAATTCGTGCGTGAAAATCGAGGCCTCGTTCCTCAGCCTGTTATCTAGGGAAATTACCAACTTGCCGTTAACGCAAACGTCTGTTGAAGTATTAGTTGGGTGAAGGTCGCTGCCTGTGGAATGCCCACCTATGGGCAGCAAAAGGCTTTCTCTCCCTCCAGAGGAAGCCTACCTTCACCCTTACTCTTATCTTCCTCAGCCTCCCTCTAGTCTTCCCGTCGCTCATACAGAGCCTCGATGCCTACACCATGATAAGAACCTGGAATCGATTATCCCTCTTTGGTTCGTGTCATCCTACATCCACGGTATTTCCAGCACACCTTACGTGGCCTATCCTGACCCGAGATGGATCGCAACGCAACGGCTGAACAGGAGGGCCGACAATGGAAAAACAACCTGGCACGATACGACCTATCCGACGGGAAGTTCATGGAAAGGCATGCCCCTTCTGTGGAGGAAAGACCTATCAACTTGTTCTTCGGGCGTCCGGGCCTTCCAATACCTCATCCCTGTTCATTCGTTGCCGTCAATGCGGCCATCCGAAAAGTTTGGATTCGGACTTCAAGAGCATCCTGTGGATCTGAATTGAGGCAGTTTTTTCGCGAGGAGACCCACAACCGTAAGGAAGGTCATCATTATGTCGTTTCGCCACCTGCAAACTTCTATAGAACGAACCAAACAGAAACGGAAAGCTTTGCACATGCTGGCGCTCAGCGGCGTCATACGACCAAGCCACGTTGAACTCCGTTATACGATCCCCATTTCGATGGGTGAGGACGCCACCGACGCTCTCCCAAACACCCCTGCAGCTCCTGTGAGACCATGGAGCTTCGTCCAAAAGGTCTTCGAATTGATGATCCGGCTTATCAAGGACAATCGCTCACTCGCACTGCACCTACCCAATTGCAA
>CAZNBG010000112.1:0-8561 GCA_964570915.1 uncultured Nitrospira sp.
GAACCTCTCGCCCATTGCGCGTCACATCGAGAGTGGGATATTCCGTGCCTTCGGCCTGAAGATGTCCTGAAGCGATGAGGTCTTTCACGAGACCAGTCACAGCCGGCTTCGTCCTGGCGCGACAGGTTCCGTAGGTTGGACAATTTTCTGCGCCATAGGCCAGCAGCGCTTTCGAACGGCTTCCACGGAGAATGTCGACGATTCGACCCATGCCGAACCGCCCCATGCACCAGGAGACAGTCTCCAATATTGCCTTTGCATCCACGGCAAGATCGTACGCAACTTCACCACTCGACTGCGCCACCGGGGCAATACAGCGATCACACAGGCCGCAAAATCCCAACGCCAGCTCAGCCTCATCGTTAAAGTATTCAAGAATCGCGAGCTGCCGGCAGGTTGGCACTGAGACATACCCCAGCATTTCTTGAAGGAGCGTCTTCATGCGCCCGGCACGATCCGCTCCGTCAGAATCTTTGGACGCCTGCTCAATGAAGTATTCCTGCGTGGCCAGATCACGCTCGTGGAACAGCAACACACAGGCAGCAGGACGTCCGTCGCGACCGGCACGCCCGACCTCTTGATAATAGGCCTCCACGCTTCCTGGAATATCGAAATGGACGACCAATCGGACATCCGACTTATCGATACCCATGCCGAAGGCATTCGTCGCGGCCAGGATACGCAACGTCCCCCGGCGAAAATCGTCGTGGACGAGTCGCCGTTCCTCATCCGAAAGACCGGCATGATAGTAGCCGACCGAAGGATGAGATTGTCCCAGCCATGCCGCGACCTCCTCTACCGCCCTGCGGGTGGCGCAATAGACGAGGATCGCGCCCTTCTCCGTCTCGCGAACCAACCGTTCCAGCGTCGTCAGTTTTTCCCGGCGTGACTGACAGAGATGGACGGACAAGGCAAGATTGGCCCGGCGAAAACCTGAGACCAATTGGAACGGATCGCGAAGCGACAGCCGTTGGCAGAGATCCTTTTGTACTCGAGTGGTGGCCGTGGCGGTCAGCGCCAGACAGGGGGGATGTGTGAGTTGCTGGCGTAAGCGACCGATCTTGAGATAATCGGGCCTGAAATCATGGCCCCACTGGGAAATGCAGTGCGCTTCGTCCACCACCAGTAATGAAACCCAGAGGGAACGCAACAGTTGGAGAAACCCTTCATGCTGCATCCGTTCCGGCGCCAGATAGAGCAGCTGAAGCCGCCGCTGCTGGAGATCCTGCATCACGCGGTTCTTTTCAAACCCGGTGAGACCGGAGTGAAACGCCGCTGCAGCAATCTTTCGCTGCTTCATGGCCGCCACCTGATCTTGCATCAAGGCGATGAGCGGAGAAATCACCAGTGTCAGCCCTGGTAAGAGCGTCGCCGGCAATTGATAACACAGCGACTTTCCCTGCCCGGTCGGCATGACCGCCATCGCATCGCGCCCCGCCAATACGGCGCGAATGACCTCCTCCTGGCCAGGCCGAAACGATGAAAACCCGAATGATTTACTAAGTTGACGAGTCAGATTTTCCACGAGGAGTGAAGCAGAGAGGTATGGTAGCGATACAGGTCAAAGCCAAGGGAGTATAGACGAGTACCTGTGGGCAAGTCGAGCTTGCCGGGATAGCGCCGGCATCGATGGATTACACGAAAACGGTCACGCGCAGGAAAGTCGCCGGAATGGAGGTGATCTCCTTACCGGAGCTTTTGTTCTGACTCTCGAACAGCATCTCGAGTTCTTTCTGTAGATCACTAGCCAAACCGTTCTTTTCCGCTGCGTCGAACGCATTCATGGTAGGCCCATAGTATTGCCGGAATGCAGCCACGAGTGTCGAGGGAGCGCCGAGATAGTTGAAGGTGTACGTGTCCCTGGTGAAAGAGATCTTCTCCTTAGCCACACCTGCTGCGCCAAATCGCTCGATCACGTTGTTCTCGATGCCCCATGTCATCGGGCTGACGAAGCCTTCCGGCGGCGGCGGTGAATAGGCGGCGCTGATCTTTAAGATTTGCGCCACGAGCGTCGGATCATTGGGAATCCAATTCCCCATGACGATCCGGCCTCCAGGCTTGGTCACTCGCACCATCTCCTTGGCCACCTCAAATGGTTTTGGCGCGAACATGGCGCCAAATATGCTGACGACAAGGTCAAACGCCTGATCGTTCAACTCCTGTAGATTCGTCGCATCGCCTTCCTGAAATCGGCAGTTGGTAAGCCCCTGTTCCCTCACGCGCTTGTTCCCGGCCTCGACCAAATTCCTGGCGATATCGACACCCAATACCTCCGCACCGAGTTTCGCCGCAGGCAAAGCCGTCGTGCCATCGCCACATCCAAGGTCCAATACCTTGAGACCCGAGGTGATGCCGAGCTCTTTGACCAGCGCTTCCCCGCTTTCTCTCATGGTCGCCGCAATACGTGTAAAGTCGCCCTTTTCCCACAGTGCTTTGTTTGGATTCATGGAAGTGCTCCCTCCTCACCGCTCAGTGCGCGATATTCGAAAATTGACCGTGTGGCAACGCCCTCAGGCTAGGTAGGCAGGAGGGGAGAGTCAAGAGAGAGATGAACGGTGAACTTCGTTACGGCAATCGTCAGGCCGCCAGTGAACCGGACGGAGAACTCTGGTCCATCACCGTGCTCAGGGCGTCGAGTCGCCCGTCCTTTGGTTGACATGCGCTGACCTTGTACAGAATCAGGGCTCTTAAATCTTCATCAATGTAAGAGAGCGCCTCGCGTACGCCGACGGCATCACCGTCCTCCGCCAGGTGGGCGGCAATTCCGATGAGCGGTAAGACACCATACTGCCCCATGGCCTGCGCGATCTCGATGGCTCCTGATCGGTCCCCGGCTTTGACGAAGACCTGAGGAAGCTCAAGGTAGAAGTGACTTGCCAACAACGACGGATCGGGGCATGAGAGGATTGTGTCCTTGACGGCCTTCACATCCCCGCGTTCCGATTCGATGAACAGCATCATTTGCCAGACTTCGCGCAGATACCGTCTGTCGACCATCCCACTGATCGTTTGTCGCGCGCCAACGGTATCGCCCGCCAAGACTTGCTTGAGTGCATGGTTCTTTAACTGTTCATCCGTGGGTGTGTGGATTGGCATCATGTCTCGGCTCCTCTCTGCATTCGATTTTGGAGGGTGACATCGGAATGTTTCTAGCACCTGGGGGAAAATGTAGCGGTGAAAGCCGTTCTTGTCGACATTTTCATGCCAAATTGACAGCTCCATCCAGCGCGATCGGCAGCCAACTCCCCCGATATGCCGTCCATTTAGCGTGACGGCTTGAGAGACGATGCAGCATTGGAGTCTATCGGCCAGGAATGAAGCGCAAGGGATATGGCCAGATCGCGAAGACTGGTTCACTGCGAGAAACCATTTCGGCTTCATGCGGCCGAAATCCGTCCGTACATGGCATTTGAGACTCGGACTCGAATCGAGCACGTAGGCTCTACCCGGACCTCGGACAAACACCGTCCAATGCCAATAGGCCCGTCTGCTCATCCGATGCTACTTGATGGCCAAGAGCGCTCGATCCGGTAGCGCTTCCCACGAAACAAACGGCAGCACTCTTGCCGACGCGTGATGCCGATAAGACTTGAGGAGTCGACGCACAGAGACCGTCTCCGACCACAATCGGCGGTCCGCCACAGAGATACCCATCTAATTGGCAACACACTTTGCGGCTCCATAACTCACGCCGGAGAGCGCCGCGACACTGGCAATGCCGCAACCGGTTCTTTCCCGTTGAATCACCGGCTTCATCACAGCTCCAGTTTCAACTTACGTCCGCCGGAGAGAGTGAAGTGGTTCCGTTGATAGAAGGTCAGTGTGCGATCGAACTGAGGTAACAGAGGAGTGGTGACTTCGAGACGTATCCACCCTCGCTGCCGGCCGATCCTTTGAGCTTCGGTGAGTAAGGCAGATCCGATGCCCTGCGAACGGTACGCCGACCGGACATAAAACTCCGGGATCGTCCCATACACACTTCCGGTGTACAGTGCATAGCCTTCGTAGAGAGCCAGCACTCCAGCGCGATTGTCCTCCACCCGCGCGAGTAACACGGTGTATCGTCCCTCCGCGATCCATGAACGGGCTCGACCGACCGTCTCGGCACAATCAAAACCAAAACTCTTGTCGCGCACGAGGGCCATAATTTCCTGCAACAGTTCTCCCACCATCGTGGCAATGGCCTCTGCGTCATCGGCTTGTGCAAGCGTGAGGTGAAATATCATGGGCACAGAAGACGGCAGGCTACCGGGTGAATGCTGCTCAGACAATGGCAGAGGCGCTGTCGCGGATTCATGCTCAGCGTGATAGTCTCATCCATGGCACAATTTTGGTGACAGATCCATAGACATAAGTAGTGCTCTTGTAGGTGCAGCGTTTTATTTTGGACAGGTCACAGAAAGGCGACGTGTGACGGCTAATGTGTACGCGACACAACCGAGCTCTTTGCCTGAACATCAACCGCGAAGTGTAAGGTGAGTAACTTGAACTATCTTTACCCGTTCCTTGGCACTGGGGTGAGCTGGAAGATGCCGCTGGAGTATTTGGTGGTGCACTTTCCGCGCTCCAGACGTGTGTTCATCGATGACGACTTCAACGGGCGAACGGACGACGTGATCGAGCTCGAAGCAGGCCGGCATGTTGTGTCTCTCGGTCTACCTTTACGATGATTACACGCCGGATGAGTACACGATCACTCTGAAGGACACTTCTGAACTGGAACCGCGTGAGGTCATCAGTGGTCTGAGCAGCAGAACTCAATGTTTAGAAGGTTAGAAATAGAAGAGAACCGCGATGGCTTAACCCATTGGCTTTATTAACACTTTTATGAGGTAGTGTCATCCTGGCGTCTGTTTCGATCCTTCACTTGCGCGCAGGGAAACTCCAGCTATACTTTCCCTGATGCATTCCACCAAATACATCATCTTGCAAGAAGAAAACGGGTGGCGCGGGTATCTGGAAGGCTACCCGGAGTTTGAAGCGCATGGGGACTCGTTCGAAGAGCTACAGTTCAAACTGTGGCAACTGCACCAAGAGCTCGTCGCCCGGGCGCAAGAACAGGACCACGACCAGCCGGGAGAGTACGGTCAGCATCACAGTCACACCCCCACGATGTCGCGCCCTATGACGCGCGCCCAGATCAAGCGCAGAGCGCGCGTTGAACGGCTCCTGTCCGCGATGATCAGCAATCACTAAGCGCAACCAACCTCCGACAGTCATGTGCCATTGCCTAAAAACCCGCATGAATCGGCCATAGGGCCACCTTGCTGTTCCAATTCAATTACCCAGTGACTCAGATTCAGGTCTTTTTCGTGAGTTCCTAAGGTGTTTCCCTATCCAGAAGAGAGAAGAACGGTCCGATAATAGTGGTGTGATGACGGATGGGAGCCCCCTCGGGGGCTTTCCAGTTCAGAGAGTCAAGAGTTCGTATTAGAATATTGTATAAGAGGCAGCTCGCGGAAAGCGCCTTCTTGACAAGGTGGCCATAGGTGACGGTTTCCGGACGATTCTTGACTTGTATACAATCTTGTGTTCACATTCATGCTCGATTTGGGTAGTCGGTGCATGTTCGTCAGTTAGTTCCCACAATCAACACAGAGGTGCGCCATGCAAGCGATCAAATATTTCTATTTGGAAAATGAAAAACAGTGGCTGGCCTATCTGCCGAACTTTCCCGACCATTGGGTGCAAGGCGAGACCTTCGAAGCTCTGCAAGTGAACCTTTACCGCCTGAACTTTGACCTTACCTTGCTGGAGGCGTTGGGGAAAGTCTTCTGAACCTCGCGTGACCACGAAAAACAAACGACCGATTCTTCACTCGCACAAGGCTTCCTCTCGGTCTTTCCATCTCAAGGAAGATATCTCTCCAAGCCTCCAACCATTTTAGGGCAGAACCGGATCTCCATGCTCTGCACGCCATGGGAATCACGGTGTGATATGCCGCTCTATCCTCTCAGATGGCGCCCAGCTTCCTGCATTCATGCCATTGGCACCTTGTCACAATTCTCACACTCTGTTAAGGTGTGGCACCGTCGCTGTCGTCCATTGGATTCTACACAGCTCTGAATGGTCTGGGACCCAAAAGATCCTTGGGGGAAAAAGCCTGATCCGCTTGAGGAAGCTTTCAAGCAGGCCCAATCGCAATTCAAGGATCTGTTTCCTCCCGGCAAGTTGAAGAGCCTCCTACCCTCGGGTGGAATGTGGAACCTCGTCCTCGCCGCCTTGCTGATTCTGCTGGTCTGGCAGAGTGTGTTTATCATCGCCCCCGACGAAGAAGGTGTCGTGAAACGGTTCGGTGTACCGGTTCGCGCCGTCGAGCCCGGTCCTCACTTCAAGATTCCTATCGTTGAAACCGTCCTTCAGCCGAAAGTCGCTAAACTCTATCGTGTGGAAGTCGGCTTCCGAACCAACCAGCAGGGCCGCCAGCAGATGGTGCCTCAGGAAGCCCTGATGCTGACCGGCGATATGAACATCCTCGCAATCGAGTTCATCGTCCAATATAAGATTAAGGAAGCACGCAACTTCCTGTTCAACGTAGCGGATATCCATGAAACGATCGGCAAGGCTGCTGAAGCTTCAATGCGGGAAGTGGTCGGCAAGAGCAAGATCGACGAAGCCCTGACCACCGGAAAAGCGGTGATTCAGCAAGACACCATGACGTTGCTCCAACTGATCCTCGATCAGTACCAGTCCGGTGTGCAAATTGCCGCCGTGCAACTGCAAGACGTCGGTCCTCCGGAAGCGGTCGCTGCCGCCTTCAAAGACGTGACAAATGCCAAAGAAGACCGTGAAAAGCTCATCAATCAGGCCCAAGGATACCGGAACGACATCATTCCAAGGGCCAAAGGTGAAGCCGCTGAATTGGTCAACCGGGCGAAGGGGTTTGCGCAGGCGCGACTCAATCGTGCCCAGGGAGAGACGAACCGTTTCCTCGCGACGTTGAAGGAGTACAACCAGGCGAAGGACGTGATCAGCAAACGGATTTATATCGAAACGATGGAAGAAATCCTCCCGAATATGGAGAAAATCATCATCGACGGAAAAGGCGGTGAGCGTTTGCTACCGTATCTTCCTTTAGACCGTCTCTCCAGACCTGCGTCTACGGCCGGCGTCAAGTCAGTTCCACAACCGGAGATTGAGGAGTCCCGGTCCGAGCCATCTCCTAGCCTAAAATCTCGGGGTGCCAGACCATGACGAAGCAGGGATTGGCGATCACAGTCCTGGCCGCGATTGTCGCGTTGTTTGTGCTTGGCGCGTCTCCGATCTTCGTCGTGGACGTCATCCAGACGGCCATCGTCGTGCAACTCGGAAAACCTGTGCGCAATATCACCGAACCTGGACTCTACATGAAAATGCCGTTCGTCCAGGAAGTGACGTACTTCGAAAAACGACTGTTGGACTACGATTCGAATGCGCAGGATGTCATTACACAGGACAAGAAGACCCTGTTGCTGGACAACTTCGCCAAATGGCGGATCACTGATCCGTTGAAGGTCTATCAGGCATTCCAAAGCCAGCGGGGTGCACTCCAACGGTTGCACGATATCATCTATTCCGAGCTCCGCGTCGAACTGGGCCGCCACGAGTTGCTGGAGATCGTCTCGAGCACGAGGGCCGAAATTATGCGGGTGGTCACCGAGCGGGCGAATGAAAAGGCGTCAGCGTACGGTATCGAGATCCAGGATGTGCGGATCAAGCGGGCCGATTTACCTGAACAGAACGAAAAAGCAGTCTTTGCGCGTATGCAAGCGGAGCGAGAACGGCAGGCCAAACAGTATCGAGCGGAAGGAGCCGAAGAAGCGCAAAAAATCAGGTCAGAAGCCGAAAAAGACCGGGAGATTATCCTCGCCCAAGCCTATAAAGAATCTGAGGAACTCCGCGGCAGCGGCGACGCCAAAGCGTTTCGGACCTATGCCGATGCGTACAGACAGGACCAGAAGTTTTTCGAGTTTACCCGCTCCATGGAAGCCTACAAGTCTGCCTTCAAGGACGGTTCCACCTTGGTGATGGGCCCGGATTCAGAATTTTTCCGATACCTGAAGCAACGCTGACCCTTCACGAAAGTCCCACAATTTTTCCGCTCGCTGAGTCAAGACCGATCCGCTCGCCTGCCGGCTTCCTGGGCAATCCCGGCATCAATTGAATCCCCGAGCAGACGGCCGTCACAAATCCGGCTCCGGCCAAGACACGCAGCGCACGAATGGGAACGATGAATCCGGTCGGTCTCCCCTTCAATGCGGGATCGTGTGACAACGACAGCGGAGTTTTAGCCATGCAGACGGGTAAGCCGCCAAACCCCAATGCCTCTGCGGTGTCTATCTGACGTTCCGCCTCCGGCTCAAATTTGACCCCCGCCGCTCCATACATCTGAACCGCTATGGCTTCGATCTTTCTTCTGATCGGCCAAGATAATTCGTAGAGATGTCTGAAATGGGCTGGCCTTTCGGATGCCTTGGCAACCGCAGCTGCCAGCTTTTGCGCCCCCTTCCCACCTTAGGCCCAGTTGGTTGCATCCCCCCCATCCCCCGACCACATTCTCACCCAATGTTCCCCACACATAC
>CAZNBG010000113.1:0-8552 GCA_964570915.1 uncultured Nitrospira sp.
GCCCTCCGAAGAACACCTCCAGTGCTTCCTGCCCCGCTGCCCCGCTGACGGATCTTGGCCCATTACATTCAGTCCTGTCGGGCGCTCCACAATCTGAACTGCCCCTCGCCTCTCGAACGCGGAAGGGTACCCCGGGGATCTCGAACAGGAACCGAAACGATTTAGAAAGCGGGTACGCACTGGGCACGAACGGTGCACGTAGTTTGGCCTATCCGATGCACGAATACTCGCACGCGACACAGACGGGTTCTTGCTTGAAACGGGTTTACACGCCGGCCTAGCACGGCAAGCGCGCTCTATTTACTGGAATGAATTTTCGTCAGAAAGGATCGGGAGAGCTACCACGCCACGATACGACTCTCGCACCTATTCACTTCTGCTTTAGTTTCCAGTGTTACCAGTCACTCCCTCCAACTCCGCCATTTAGATATAACTATGTACGTTAGTCCTAGAATGGCCCCCACCAAGAACGGTTCGATAATCCATGGCATCATATCGTCACCTCTTTGCCATATCATCACTGCTACAAAGCACATGGCTGTCGATTGCGATTGACATGAAAAAAGGCCCCCCGCCAAAGCCTGTGACTAAGAATGCCACTTCATGATACGCTTTTAACTTTTGAGGAAATTCAAGAAGATCCACACGATCACTCCTATAGAGCGGCTCACGCGATTGCTGGCTTGCCAACCCAAGAAATCTGAGGACTTTTGTAGATGATACTCGCACCTTGCGCAAAAAGCGAATGGCCACCGGGGACAGAGCCCGTTGTAGGGCAACTGTCCTCGATTAAGACCTGTCTGAATTGATTTTTTTCAACAAAGGTATGGTCGTTAGGTCTAGCGGGAGCACCCCCTTCCAGAGTCCCCAATAGATCTTCGTCTTTTTTGTAGTTTCAGAAAAATCTAGACGACGGGTTGCGCAAGGGGGGGGGGCATCGTCGTAAGCACATGTCCACCGGTGTCCCGTGGTGTCCTCCATATACTGGGGTTTTTGCAATTACCCATGTGTTTCTTCTTTGCGAATTGGGTCACCCCTGAATCGTCAGCCTCAGCCTATCCCCTCAAAACTCCGCATCATCGAGGGTGTACTCTTTCCGAGACCGTACTTTCATTACCCGCACGTCCCAAATGAGCCCGCCGAAGGGATAGAGGATGATTTTCTCGGATTCTGAGAGGCCTTAAGACTTCTCACCGCGGATGACCAAATTTAGCATGATGGGGAACACCATGAGATAGAACAACAGTAGCCCTCCCAGCAGGAGCTGACTGTGGACTTGTAGAGGATTCGCGATGGCATCGTGCCCTTTCCAAAGATGCTTGGTCATAAGGTCACACGCAAATCCTGCGACACCCAGCGCATACCAGAACCGCCACCGACGCGTGGTATACAGCGCCTGCTCTCGTCGGTGGATTAGAAAAACCTGGGCGAGGAGCCCAACGACAGCGGGGTAGGCGGCCCACTCAGGAATCCGGTGGGGCCCCACCAGCATGATCGAGGCGAACGTCGCCACGAAAATCAGAATGGTCCCAAACAGGAATCCCCGGCGGGTTTCTGAAAGGATTGTGCGCAGGCCTTCCATTATCGATCCTTGTGTCGATGCGGACCGCACAATCCGCACAACGGACAGCGAGTGATGATTCTCGATCGCATAAGGTCCCTACTCCGCTTCCGTGCCAAATGACCGTAGGTGTTTTGGGCGCTCTTGATAGAACAACCCCATTGCATCATAACCAGTGCATGAAGGTCCATGGCCACAGTGTATTCGGTTCGGGGCAAGATGGGGGACATGAGGACGGGAGGGATAGATCGGAACGTAGGAGCTCTATGCGTGCCGATGCCATCGGATGAGAGCGAGCCGCACGATAAACATGTCGCCAGGCCGAAGCGCTGACGACAGAGTAAGCCCGTTGTCGACCCGTACTGTGATAGAAGTCAACTCCGTCGCTTCCAGATCCAAGACTCATGTACCAGCTTTTTCGTTCCTGTTTTTTTTCACGTATGTCTTTCGGGGACTTGGAAGATATTCGAGGTTGCCGCCGGACACCAGCACCGCGATGTGCTTTCCACGACGACTCATTGTCGGTTGCAGGACCGCGGCGAGAGCAATGGGGCCAGCAGCAAGAGTACGCCTTTACCGGGGCGTGGGAACCGGCGCATGTTTCGTTGGATCGTCCGGGTGAGAGATGACGGCATCTTGTTTAAGGGGTTTCAGTGTCAGCTGCAGGATGTGGCCCTGCTGCCATGCATCGGCACCTGACGCGACCGGGGGAGCCACGATACTTTTTCGGTCCTTGCGCTTGTCCTTGCTGTGAATCTGGAAGCGTCGATCGCGCGCCGCGACCAGACCGGCCTGTGCTTGGCCATCGGCGGTAAAGCCCATCATCAACAACGGATGGCCCAACGGCAGCACGAGGCTGTGATCGGTATGCCAGGTATGCCACGTCTTTCCGTAGGTTCCAATGAGCTTTTCCATGAACTCGTGCTCTGCCTGCTGCGGAATCCCGGGGGCGACGAGTTGCCCGCTTTTGACCTCATGCACGTGGCTATGCCACAATTTTTTTTCGTCAGGCGGCAGCATCTGAAAGAGCCGTTTGCTGATGATGTACTCCACCCCGATGATCTTCGCGTCCTTCGTATTCCCGTCGAAAATGACGCATTGGTTTACTTCCTCGTTGATCATGGAGCAGAAATGGTGAGCTTCCACTTGGGACTGTATCTGGCCGTTATAAAAGTGGAACCCATCTAAATAGATGTTCAAAGCGTCAATGGGCAGCTTTCCTTGAAGCACAACCCCTCCGGTCTCCATCAGAGGAGCCTTTGTTGGCGGCGTTTTGTCTGGAACGTCCATAATTGACGCGGGGTTGTTCCCCGCACATGCCGCGAAGGCACAGGCGACGCTCAGGAAGACGTAAGATTTCACGCCACGCGACATTGCAGGCATGTGGTAGCCTCCTTCGTTGCTCACGATGTAAGGCACAGGGTCTTTTCCCGCAACGCGAGATGCACATCGCGGAGGAGACTCCTGATTCTTTAGCTGGGACCAGGAGGATCTTCACGATCTTCTCCGGTAAGCACCTCGGCTTCCTCGGCTTCGAGTGCTTCCAGCTCTGTCACAATGGTCTGGAGAATCTGTCGGCGTTGCTGGAGCCCCTTTTTGGGAATGTCTCGCGTCAATGGTTCCTGAGCGGATTCCGGCAAATTGACCAGCGCTTCGGCCTCGCCTACAGTGGCGTATTTGTATGATTCCACGTATCGATGATCGGCACCGTAGATTTTGATCAACATCTCTTCGGTATCGGCATCAAACTGGTCGAAGGAGGGATAGACGTCCGTGTGGCGGGCAAGGCCTTCGAGTTTCACGATCTGCGACTTCAGCGCATCGCTCCGAGATTCCGAATGATACATAGAATTCACCTCGACCATACCTGCATCTCCTTCCGCTCGGTCCCATCGAATGGCGCGGTTTCCCCGCCCGTCCGAACAGGCGTGCATGTCGATACGTTGATGATGGCAACAGCCGGTGAGTGAACACGAGAGGTGATTGTAGCGTCAGGGCCGAAGACGACGGTACTAGCCGTCCCCCTAGGTCCCCGCAGGAATCCAGCCGCTCATGTTTCGTGGCTTATCAAAAAGATGCTTGCCCGTGAAGGTGGCGGAAACGTACACTCCACGTGATGGTCTGAATGACCGGTCTAATGATCGGTTTTAGGAAGAGGACCTCGCGCTTTTACCGCGTGCTCCCGTCTCCGGCAAATCGCAATCATACATTTGCACGTAGTGTGTTATCGCAGGATATCAGGATCTATGGCCTTCCAGTTGCAGTTTAGACATGTCTTAGGATGGCCCCCGCTGGCGTGGATGGCGCGATGTTCCGATACCGACGTGGTGCTCGCGCACGGGAGTCGGGTAGAAACCACGCCGGAGTGGTTTGCTGAAGCGGTATGGGACGGTCCGTTCGGAGAAGGGTGTTTGGATCAAACGGACCTCGTGTTTGGGTCCGGCGGTCGACGTTCTGGAGAAACCGTCACCTTTGTGTCCTCCGGCTCCACCGTCGATCGCTTACTTTCCATCCAGATCGGGAAACATGTCTACGTTTCAAATTCTCTGGTCGCGCTGTGCGCCGCGTTGAATCTTTCGGTCGATCCCTTCTCGAATCATTACTATTCGAGCTTCCGCTCGATTCAGTACGGCATTCAAAACTACACACCGCTCCTGCAGACGACCCACGGACCGTTACGCCTCACATACTTTCACAATCTTCGATGGGATGGCCGATCGCTCGACGTCATTGAGAAACCGTTTGCCGACAGAACCTTTGGCACGTTTGAAGAGTACCGAGGTTTCCTGAATGCCTCACTCAACGCCATCGGTCGGAACATGGTAGATCCCCTGCGCAAGTGGCCCTATGCCCCGCTGGGCACTCTTTCCGCAGGGTACGACTCCCCCACGATCGCCGTCCTGGCCCGAGAAATGGGCAATACGGAGGTACTGACGTTCCGGCAGGGGCGCGAAGGACTGGCGGATAGCGGTGAGACCATCGCCGCGCGGCTCGGCCTTAGTGCCATCGTGCTCGACCGGTCAAGCTGGCGACGGGAGCCATTTGCCGAGATTCCATTTCTTGCCGCTGACGCGTATGGGATGGACGTGCACTTCGTTTCGGCGCGATCGAGTTTGCAAGGACGGGTCTTACTGACCGGGCACCATGGGGACACCGTCTGGGGGATCGGCGCCCTCGATCGGACGCCGGACATCGTTCGCGGAGGCGCACCGTCCGGGCTCGCGCTTACTGAGTGGCGGCTATGGGTAGGATTCCTCCATTGTCCGGCATCGTTCCTTGGCGTGAGGAATATCGAACAAATCCATCGAGTGTCCATCGGCGAAGAGATGACACCCTGGAGTGTCGGCGGCGATTATGACCGTCCGTTTTGCCGACGGATCGTCGAGGAGGCCGGTGTCGAGCGCGACCTCTTCGGTCGAGAGAAGAATGCCACCGCTGTTGTGCTTTGGAATTCCGACGAAGGGTTTCTTCCCCATGAGTCCATGCAAGACTACACACGATGGCTACGGCACCATGGTGTGCCCGGGTGGGAGCGAGGTCGAATGCTTCCTCTCAGTTGGAGGGCTCATGCGCACGGCTTGATGTTGTATCTGAAGGGCGGGCGACAGTTTCCGAATTACTTTTTCAACCTCTTTCCTTGGGCACTGGAACACGCCAAACGGCGCTATATGGGCATGGGGACCATTTTTTGACCCACACGACGTCGGGTGGTGCCTTTGAAAAGGCCCTACCTGCTGTTCAATTGCCTACGTTTTCAAGTGAACTGCTTATCAGCTCTTCGACCCATAGCGCAACAAATCATAGACTCGCCGGAGTGCCTTGACTTCTGAAAGCGACTTTCTCATCGAGAGAAGCGGAGCCCGGATGGCGCTTCGATAGCGGCGCGTGTGATATCGAAACATGGCTTCTCTTGGAAGTCTATACCGCATCCCTTCTTCCACGGCGTATACGCAAGGGCTGCACATGCCGCAGGGCATGCCGTTTATTGGCTTGTGACAAAACCATGTTTTTTCCAAAATCTCGAGAAACCCATGTTGTCGCGCCATATCTCTCATGTGCGTTTTGGAGTAGTCGAGAATAGGGAATTCAAATCGGAGGAATATGCTTTCGTCTCCGGTCACACGGCGCTGCAACCGATACCCCCCTTCCGACGTCTGCTCAATATGTCCCTTCAAGAAAGAATAGAGCTTGTCATCTATGTGCACACTGAGTTCTAAGTCGGTGACGTCTTTCGCTTTGGCATAGCGGGCTAACCAATCATACTGATACCCCAAAAAAGCTCTTTCCTTCAGCCGCTTCCAGGCACTCGATATTTCGGGATCTTCAGGGATCTCATTAGCAGAAGTGATTTGGAGAGGAGCGATTCTCGCATACGCCTCTTTGTGAGAAGTCCTCAGCATAGCCTTGATATCAGATATCGCTTGGAGCTCGCGGATGCTTGATGGTCTGGTGGTATCAATGATGTAGTGCGGTTCTACTCTCTTTCTATCGACCAAGGTTGAATACAGAACTCTGAATGTCGAGTCCCACCCCCCTGTCCAAAGTATTCGGACACATCGGTCATTCGACGCGTCGAATGTACTTTCATTGACCCGTGTCATATGCTTCATATCGACACCCGCTGCGGGGCTCCTGACATTCTGACTTCGTCACACTATCGACTTCCCCGCTGAACAACCTTGACGTCTCATGCCCCGTAGATTCAGCCTCTAACAACCGGGCGGAACCCTGGACGGGAAGGACCGCCCGTTGAGACAGCGTCTCCATTTTTTCATGCATTCACCCTTCATATCCAGCCCAATGAGTCGTAGTCTAAAGACCGGACACCCGGCACCGGGGAAAAGCGATCTGCTAATACACTTGGACAATGAAACATTTAAGGTACCGAGTCTCCGGCATGCTGGCGAGGATCGGATGGTCGGCGCTTTGGCCACGTTGCTCGATGAGCCTGATGTCCCGCTTCGCGTCGCGCGCGGCGAGGCGAATGCTGTTCCAGAGATCCGCCTCGGAAACAGGATGGGAACAACTGCATGTAACCAGAAACCCGTCCGGCTTCAACAATTTCAAACCCAACAGATTGATGTCCTTGTACCCCGCCAATGCCCCGGCCAACGCCTGTTTGCTGCGAGCGAAGGCCGGCGGATCGAGCATCACGAGGTCATACCGTCGCCCCGCCTTCACCAGCCGGCGCATTTCTTCAAACGCATCAGCTTGGCGATAGATACATCGATCCTCTACCTGGTTCATTGCTGCATGCTTGCGCGCCATGCCGAGCGTGTCCTGACTGACATCCAGCCCCTCGACCGACACGGCACCGGCGAGAGCCGCATGAATGCCGAATGCGCCGGTATGGCAGAACACCTCCAACACCTCCGCGCCTGCCGCCAACTTGGCTGCCGCCAGGCGATTCTCCCGTTGATCGCAAAACCATCCCGTCTTTTGCCCCCGCTCAACATCAACGACAAACGTTGCAGCTCCTTCTTGAATGTGAACCTGCGCGGAGCCGCTGCCACGAAGAAAGCCACGATCCAGCGGCAGTCCTTCGAGTTGCCGGCTCTTGGCGTCGTTCCGAAGATAGACGCTCGAAACATTCAATTCCTGAAGCAGGATGTCCGCGATGAGGTCCTTTCGACTCTCCATCCCGGCAGCTAGGGTCTGCATCACCAGCAATTGATCGTACCGATCGACGATCAAGCCCGGCAGCCGATCTCCTTCACCAAAAATCACGCGATAGGCATCGGAGTGCGCGACCACTCGTTGTCGTAGACGCATCGCTTGCTGAATTCTCTGTCGCCAGAACTTCTCGTCGATGGGTTCGTCCTGAAACGTCAACAGACGGACTCGAATTTTCGAGGAAGGGCTATAGAGGCCACGTCCATAGAAGCGGCCGTCGGCTGCCAGCACATCGATCAGGTCGCCGGCCTCCACGTGCCCGGCAACCGGACTTAGATTACCGGCATAGATCCCAAGATGGCGTCCCTCGGGAGTGCGCGGTATAGTGAGGCGAACCTGTGCGGTCGCAATCATGGTTACCAACTGTGACAGGTTTTGCCTGACTCTACTAGGTCTAAAATTGATCGCGGGCGATCGTCACCATCCATTCAACAACTGGTTGTTCTTGACGAACTGCGGGCAGTATGTTTTCCTGATGTCAACATATTCAACCGACCCTCGAACGTACACGCATGAGTGATAAAGCGACCATCGGAACCGCGGTGTTGGATCGTCTGCATCGTCTGGGCGTCCGCCATATTTTCGGTATTCCGGGCGACTACGTCTTGTCTCTCTATCAACTGATCGAAGCGTCGCCGATCACACACATCGGGACGACGCGGGAAGATTGCGCCGGCTTTGCGGCGGACGCGTATGCTCGGATCAATGGCATCGGGGCCGTCTGCGTGACCTATTGCGTCGGCGGGTTGAATACCGTCAATGCGATTGCCTGCGCATATGCCGAACGGTCGCCGGTCGTTCTCCTCACCGGTTCGCCGGGCCTTTCCGAACGAACACGCACACCCTATCTGCATCATATGGTCCGTGATTTTGCCACGCAACGGGAAGTTTTCGAACAGATGACCGTGGCCGCAGTGACCCTGGATGACCCTCTGACCGCTGAACGCGAGATGGATCAGGCCTTTGCCGCTCTGCTTCGCTACCGCCGTCCCATTTATGTCGAGATCCCCAGAGACATGGTTCACTGTCCCCTGACCGGCGGGATGAAACCGATCTGCATCGAGGATACACCGAGTGATCCGGCCGCTCTGGAAGGAGCGCACCCCGACCACGGAGGAGCCGGCGCTCCGGTTCATGACGGCGCCGATGACGGAGATGCAGTACCGGGCAGGCGCGCGCCGCCCCGAGGCCCTCAATCCGGATGCGTGGACGCTTGACCAGGCGCTGCTCGACCGGCCGGGGATGTCCGAGATCCAGCTGGCCCTCTTCGTGAACTACCAGACCACTCGCGAAATGGCCTCGTGGATCTCCAATTTCA
>CAZNBG010000114.1:0-8529 GCA_964570915.1 uncultured Nitrospira sp.
AGGAGGTACCGCCACAACCCCGGAAGCCCTGGCTCCTCCCATTCCTTTTTGCGATTTGCTCCGCACGGTCCTGACCCAGATGCTGACTGAAAAGCGGCTCGTTCCCTATCTACGGACGACGCGGGCCAACCCAACCGGCCACTTCTGGTTCACGAAAGTTCCCTCCGGACGGTATTATATTGTCAGCCTCCTCGAGGGAGGCAACGGAACGCACCAAGAGGAACGAGTGATCGGAATAGCCTGGTTAACCATGGACCTGGATGTAGGCGAGAAAGCCACCAACCTTGTGGTCACGGACTGCAGAACCGGCTTCTGTTGACCCACAGCGTCCTCGTCCGGATCTGTAAGATTCAGCGATGAGGAATGAGGATAGCCATGCGAATTCTGCTGGTTGAAGACGATGTGGATCTGGCCCAATTCATCAGAAAGGGATTGAAAGAGGAGCAGTATATCGTGGACGCAGCCGCCGACGGCGAAGAAGGCTTGGCGCTGGCGTTGGGAAACCCTTACGACCTCCTGATTCTCGACATCATGCTGCCCAAGCTTGACGGCCTCGCGCTCTGCCGCCGTGTTCGAGATAAGGGCATCATGACACCGGTCCTGCTGTTGACGGCGCGCAACACGGTGGAGACCAAGGTATCCGGTTTTGAAACCGGCGCGGATCAATTCCTGGCCAAGCCGTTCGCCTTCGTGGAATTTCTCGCCCGGGTTAGATCGCTCTTACGCCGGGGCACCTCCCAGCAAATCACCCATTTGCAGGCGGCTGACCTGAGGTTGGACCCGGCTTCTCACCGTGTCTGGCGCGCAGGGCAGGAAATTTTCCTGACGAACAAGGAGTATGCCATGCTGGAGTTCTTGCTGCGGAACAAAAATCGGGTGCTGACCCGAACCGCCATCATTGGACACGTGTGGGATATCAGCTATGACCCCATGACGAACATCGTCGATGCCCACATTCGAGCCCTACGCGCGAAGATCGACCGAGACTTTTCGCCGCCCTTAATCACCACGGTGCGCGGCGCAGGGTATATGCTCGAAGAGCCGGACGCGCCGGCATGAAGTCCCTGCGCGGGTTGATCAGCTGGTCCGCCTTGGTCTTGATGGCCGGGCTTCTCGTGTTTTCTGCGCTCGTGTATGCCGCGAGCGAGATCCTCTTACAGCGTTTCGTGGATGGACGCCTGCTCGTGTTGGCGGAGACGCTGGCCGAATTTGTCGAACGGCATCCCGAGTTTTTCGAACACAGCGGCAAGGACACCTCTCCGACCAGCGAATTGACTCAAAGCGGCACGGAACAGCACGTCCTGCCCGATGTCACACATGCCCTTCGCGTCTTTACACCCGACGGCTCGCTCTTGTGGAGAAGTCCTCACGCGGGGAGACAAGGTTCGCTTTCTCCTCGTGTGCGTGAACAAGTCCGCCTCAAAAACATCCTGTTCGACACAGTCGACACGCCCGACGGAGCCCCCGCGCGGCACTTATTTCTCTTCCTCGTCGGCAAAAACCATGTGCAGTACATTTTGCAGGCGGAAACATCGCTCCTCCATTACCAGGAGACGTTGAATGGGCTCGTGTTGCTGCTCGCGCTCGGATCCGGGGCGACTCTTTTTGTCGCCTGGGTCGGCAGCCTCTGGCTAGCGAAAAAAGTGCTGGCCCCGATTGAGGCGTTGTGCACGGGCGCCGAAACGATGGCGGAAGCCGACCTTGGAAAACGGTTGGCGTTGGATTCACCCTATGGGGAATTTCGTCGCCTGACCCAGGCGGTCAATTCCGTGTTGGATCACTTCCAACGAGGCAGTGAGGTCCAACGGAACTTCTGCGAGATCGCTGCCCACGAGATGAAGACGCCCTTGACGATCCTCCAGGGCAACCTGGAGGTGGCGCTCATGAAAGCGCGAACCGCCGAAGAGTATCACGAAGTCCTGCTCAACAATCTTCAACAAGTGGAACGGCTCATCGCCCTGACCCGCCCGTTATTGACCTTGGCAAAATTCACCAGCAGCAAACCCCCGGTCAATCTCGTGCCGCTCGTCCTGGAGCCCCTCGTTCAAGAGATCGTGGATGAACTCGCGCTGCTGGCAGAGGACCATCAGATCAGCATGAGATTTGAAGCCCAACCGGTTCCCCCCGTGCTGGGCGACGCACAGTGGCTTAAACAGGCGCTGATCAATCTGCTCGACAACGCGCTGCAGTACACACCAGCCGGCGGTTCCGTCACGGTTCACTTACAGTCGATCGGGCAAGAAGTTGACGTGGCGGTCGAGGACACGGGCCATGGAATAGAACCGGAGCATATTCCTCATCTTTTCGAACGGTTTTATCGGACGGATTGGGCCAGAGCGAAGGATACGGCTGGTACCGGCCTTGGTCTCCCCATCGTGAAGGAAATCATGGACGCCCATGGTGGAAGCATCTCCGTCATCAGCGAAGTCAACAAAGGCTCCGTCTTCACACTGCGGTTACCTGCCCTCGCACAAGCGGCTCCCGCTTAACATTTTTGGCCGGAAACAAAAGCGTGCATTTGCGAGAGTTAGGCATTTCGATCTATGAAGAACCCTTCACGAACCCCTCATGGAGGCTTCATGTTGGCGGTGTATACATGAAAGCAGATGAGAGGGGGTGAACAACCATCATGATTTCGTTCATTGAAATATTCTTGTTAGCCGCCATATTCGGAGTGTTGTACACGATGGTGCAGCTCGCGAGCCGTTGAGTCGATCGACTGCCCCCCAGGACATCAAGGTATCTGACGAGGAACGGCAAGGAGGTGAGGATCTATAATGACAATATTCTTTGCAGTACTCGCACTCAGTGCTGTCGTTGGAGTGATGTACAAGGCACTCTATCTGGAGCGGGAATAATCAAAAGGAAAGCCTACCTGCCCGCACTATTTTCTCTCTTTGATTGCCCGTTCAACTTCTCGGCCTGCTTCCCGAGCCTTGATCGATTCCCGACGATCATGCTGCTTCTTACCTTTGGCCAATCCCAGTTCGACCTTCGCCTGGCCTCGCTCTGAGAAATAGATGCGGAGCGGAACCAGCGTGAGACCTTTCTGCTGGGTTTTCCCGAGGAGCTTGTTGATCTCCTTTCGATGAAGGAGCAGTTTGCGCGTCCTGATCGGATCGTGGTTCATGATGTTGCCGTGACTATACGGACTGATGTGGCAGTGCTGAAGAAAGACTTCGCCGTCTTTGACGCTCGCATAACTGTCTTGTAAATTCACTCGCCTGTCGCGAAGCGATTTCACCTCAGTCCCCTTGAGTACAATCCCGGCCTCGAACTTTTCTTCGATAAAATAATCGTGGTAGGCCTTCCGATTCGTGGCGACGACTTTCCGCTGATCTTCTGTCTCTTTTCCCATGACCTGACACCCGCGTCTTGATCTAGTTCTCCGCTACCGCTTATGATGCCCTATGATAGGCCCAAGGACACTCGATTCCTTCGGCAGCATTCTTTCCGGTCTTTCGAAGCGGCTTGGTTTGGAATCGAAGCTGCTGGAACTTCGTCTGCAGCATCGTTGGCACGACATCGTGGGCGAGCCGACGGCTTCCCATACTTGGCCGGTCCAGATCCGCTTCAAGAAGCTGTACCTTGTCGTCAGGAATCCCGTCTGGCTACAGCAACTGACATTCCTGAAACCTGTGCTCTTGGCGAAGTTGGAGGCAGAGTCTGGAACGGGGTTCGTGACGGACATTGCGTTTCGAGTCGGAGAGATTCCCAGTCAACAGGATGCTGCTTCCGCCAGTGATACCACCGCCTTGCTATCGGTTCCGACAAAAGAGTCTTGGGCTGAAGTCGTCTCGCATACCGCCGCGATACAAGATCCCTCTCTCCGTGAGCGGCTTAGAGAGGTGATATCGAGATACCCTGTTCACGCTCAGTCTCAACCGGCAAGGGGTCCGTCACACGCCCCTTGAAAAGGATCCGTGTGTCGCCGGAGAGTTTCCCGTTCTTGGGCATAGGGCCCAAGCCTCCTTCTTCTTCCTGGTCCAGCAATCGATAGTATCCGCGCATAGCGCTTTCATAGTTTTTGATCGCCGTTGCGTCTCCCGCCAGAAACTTTGCCAACACGTCCGGATCGGTCCATCCGTGATCATCGAATACATAAATCACGATCTGCCTGTACCGGCCTCCCGGATCACCCGGAGTCGTGGGATAGATCTTCATACGACCGAAATCGCGTGTTTCATGACCGACCTTTCGAAAACGCTTCACCAACTTTTCGACCTGATCATCTTGAGTCCCTGAGGGGATATCCGTCGCAACGACATAGCCTGACTGAGAACCGACTGTATACGGAGGAATCGATCGATCGGGACGGCTAAGATACATGCCTCCCCAGATCAGGGCGAAGGATCCCACAAAGACGGCGAGTCCGAATTTAACGACGATATCCAGCGGCTTCTTGGTCTTGGAACCGGCGGAAGGCATGGAAGGAATACCCGCTCGTGCGTTGAAGCTCGCTGCATGGTCGCGGTTAAGCTAGGTCTCCGCGGTGTCCTCCGAAGCCGTCTCCTCTCGCTCGGTGGCTTCGGCCAGTCTCGCGACACCCACGACTCGGTCTCCTTCGCCGTCCAGATCCAGAATACGAACGCCCTGGGTATTCCGGCCGATTTCGCGGATGTCTTCCACCTTGCAACGAAGCACTTTCCCTTGCGCAGCGATCAACATGATCTGGTCACCGTCTCGTACTTGCAGGAATCCCACGGCCAGTCCGTTTCGCTCTGTCGTCTTCACGCTAATAATGCCCTTGCCCCCACGGCCTTGTACACGATACTCGCCCACGGGCGTCCGCTTGCCGTAGCCCCCTTCCGTGACGGTCAAAATCGAGGTCGTGGAATCGGGGGTCATGGTTTCCATGCCGATGACTTCATTGCCTTCTTCAAGCGTAATCCCTTTGACCCCATATGCCGTCCGGCCCATCGGCCTCACTTCTTCTTCTTTAAACCGAATAGTAATGCCCTGCCGGGTCCCCAGAAGGATTTCCCGCTGTCCATCAGTCAGTTGCACGCCGATCAGTCGATCGCCGCCCTCGAGTCCCAACGCGATGATCCCACCTTGCCGCGGGTTGCTGAACGCGGACAGTTCCGTCTTCTTGATGACGCCGTTCTTGGTGCCCATCACGATATACCGGTCTTCTCGGAACTCTTTCACCGGCAACGTCGCCGTGACTTTTTCACTGCTTGACAGGGCGAGCAGATTGACGAGGGCTTTACCTTTCGCGGCCCGGCTGGCCTCGGGAATTTCATGTACTTTCAACCAATAGACCTTCCCCGCATCCGTGAAAAAGAGGAGTGAATCGTGGGTGGAAGCGGTAAAAAGGTTCTCGGCGAAGTCTTCTTCCTTGATCCCCATTCCGATCTTGCCCTTGCCGCCACGCCGCTGAGCACGATAGAGGGACACGGCATTTCGTTTGATGTATCCGGCGTGCGAGATGGTCACGATTACTTCTTCTTCCGCAATCAGGTCTTCAAGGCGGATCTCCGCCTCTTCTTTGACGATCTGGGTCTGCCGCTCGTCCTTATACGCTTCACGAATTTCTGTCAGCTCGTCCTTAATGATGTTCCGGACCAAGGCCTCGCTCGCGAGCACAGACCTCAGGTATTCGATCTGTTTGAGCACTTCCTGGTATTCCTCGACGAGTTTGGCGCGTTCCAACTGTGTCAGGCGCTGGAGCCGCATGTCCAGAATCGCACTGGCCTGGATCTCGGTCAGGCTGAATTGCCGCATCAACCCGGCTCTCGCTTCATCGGGCGATTGTGATCTGCGGATGAGTGCAATCACAGCATCGAGATGATCGAGCGCGATCTTGAGCCCTTCCAGAATGTGCGCCCGTTCCTCCGCTTTTCTGAGCTCGAACGCCGTCCGCCGCACGACGACTTCGCGCCGATGTTCGAGGAAATGATGGAGGATCTGCTTGAGATTCAGAATCTCGGGCCGATTGTTGACCAGCGCCAGCATGATGACGCCGAAGGTGGTTTCGAGCGGTGTATGCTTGTACAGATTGTTCAACACCACCAAGGGGATTTCTCCTCGCTTCAACTCGATCACCACCCGCACCCCTTCGCGATCCGACGACTCGTCTCGTAAGTCCGAGATACCTTTGATCCGGTCTTCCTGAACCAATTCGGCAATCTTCTTGATCAAGGTCACCTTGTTGACTTGATAGGGAATCTCCGTGACGATGAGACGCTCACGGTCAGTGCGCTCCTCGGTCTCCACCACGACTTTCGCTCTCAAGGTGAGGAGACCGCGGCCGGTCTCGTAGGCCTCTTTGATCCCGCTCATGCCGTAGATGAACCCAGCCGTGGGGAAATCGGGGCCTGGGATCTTCTTCATGAGCTGGGCGATCGTCACCTCCGGGTTCTCCAACAATAGGAGCAACCCATCGATGATTTCAGCGATATTGTGCGTCGGGATATTGGTGGCATAACCCACCGCGATGCCCCCCGCTCCATTGATCAGAAGATTTGGGACTCGGGTCGGTAACACCAGGGGTTCTTGTCTCGATTCGTCATAATTGGGACCGAAGTCGACGGTTTCCTTGTCGATGTCGGCCAACATCTCTTCGGCCAGTTTGGTCATACGCGCTTCGGTGTAGCGCATGGCGGCCGCTGAATCACCGTCCATCGACCCATAATTGCCCTGCCCGTCAACGAGGGGATAGCGCATGTTGAAATCTTGCGCCATCCGCACGAGGGTGTCGTAAATGGCCGTGTCACCGTGAGGATGATAATTGCCCATGATCTCGCCGACGATCTTCGCCGATTTGCGGTAGGCCCGATTGGAGGCGAGACCCATTTCGTTCATGCCGAACAAGATGCGGCGATGGACCGGTTTGAGGCCATCACGAACGTCGGGCAACGCTCGTCCTACGATGACGCTCATCGCGTAATCGAGGTACGACGATTTCATCTCGTCTTCGATGGCGATGTGGCTTAACCGTTCATCCGGCGGCATTCTGTCCTCGTGACGCATCTCTTGTGAAACGTGAACCGTACGGATCCGAAATACTGTTCCGTCTGCGCTTCACGGTTCACGAACGACGTTAGACGTCTAAATTTCTCACTTCCAGCGCGTGTGTTTGAATGAAATTGCGCCGTGGCTCGACCTCATCACCCATCAGAATCGTAAAGATTTCATCGACGCCGGTGAGGTCTTCAAGCGTCACCTTTAACAGCGTTCGCATTTCAGGGTTCATGGTGGTGTCCCAGAGCTGTCCAGGGTTCATTTCTCCCAGCCCCTTGTAACGCTGGATGCTGAGCCCCTGCTTCCCCATGTCCAAGATACCCTTCACCAGTTCATCAGTTGCGCGATAGGGACTCTCCTGACCTTTCGCTTTGAGCTTGTAGGGAGGACGCCCCAACCCAATGGCGGAAGGAGTCAGTTTCTGTAACTCACGGAAGTCCGCGGAACCCACTAGTTCGTGGGTAACGTCCAGTTCATGGGTGACACCGTTTGTGTGAAGCCGACATACGATTTTGTTCGATTGATGTTCTTCGTCGTCGAGCACGTCAAACGTCGATGTCACCTTCGGAAACACCACAGCCAACGCCCCCTTGACGTTCTCGACCGATCGTTGGAGAGCCGCTCGATCCTTGAGGAGTTCGCGATCGAGCCCTGGCTCATCGACAAAGGCGCGCAACATGGCGGCTTCGTGCGGCTTCTTATTGAGCCGACCGAGCAACGTTTCGAACGAGATCATCTTTTTAAGGATCGGCAACAGCCGGCGCCCGGTCACATATCCCTGGGCCCCTTCCATGTAGACCTCGACGTCCTCGACCGCCAGGTCGGCCAAGTACTCGTTCAGCAACCCTTCGTCTTTCAGATACCGCTCCGTCTTGCCTTTTTTGACTTTGAAGAGCGGCGGTTGAGCGATATAGATATACCCGCGCTCCAGTAACTCGGGCATTTGTCGAAAAAAGAACGTCAAGAGCAGGGTACGGATGTGGCTGCCATCGACGTCGGCATCGGTCATGAGAATGATCTTGTGATAGCGAGCCTTTGCGATATCGAACGTATCTTTTTCCGGCTTGTCGCCTTCTTCCCGCTTGCGACCGATCCCGGTTCCCAGCGCCATGATGAGCGTCCTGATCTCGTCGCTCGACAACATTTTGTCGAAGCGCGCCTTCTCGACATTCAGGATCTTCCCTTTCAACGGCAAGATGGCTTGGAACTTGCGGTCGCGGCCTTGCTTTGCGGATCCGCCGGCCGAATCACCTTCCACGATGTACAGTTCGCTCAGGGCCGGATCCTTTTCAGAACAATCCGCCAATTTCCCTGGAAGTGAGCCTCCGTCCAGCGCGCTCTTGCGTCTGATCAAATCCTTGGCTTTGCGAGCCGCTTCGCGGGCGCGGGCCGCATCGATCGCCTTGCCGATGATCTTGCGTGCGACCGGCGGATTCTCCTCGAAATAGGCGCCGAGCTTCTCGTTGACCGCCGTCTCCACGACACCTTTCACTTCGCTGTTGCCGAGCTTCGCTTTCGTCTGCCCTTCGAATTGTGGATTGCGCACCTTGACACTGACGACGG
>CAZNBG010000115.1:0-8511 GCA_964570915.1 uncultured Nitrospira sp.
ACTGTGTTTCACGATTAGATAACATAGTGCCTATTGTCTCTAGGGCTTATCAGAGCAGCACATCTCTCTCCTATCAGTCTTTCGGCTCAGAAGATGCCACTGCTTCTGCGCACTTGACGAGATATATTCCCTCCAGTAAAGTTTTGAAAGGTCCTATTTTTAGCCCTGGTACAAGGAAGCAGGCTCAGCGTGATGTCCGATCAGCAGCTATCAATCCCATTTGCTGCGCAAGCCATCCCATTTGATGAGTTCCTTGCCGCCGGCAAACTCCCAGATGGCTACCTTAACAGCGAATATATCGCTCAGCAATTTGTAGAGCGACTTGTCCATTATATTCTGAGCGTCCCTTCCGGCAGCTATTCCATGGCTCAACTGAGCCAACTGCTCGAGCAACTCGACCCTCGCACTCAGGTCTTCTTTTTCAAACGTTTGAAGGAGACCAGCCCTGACTGCCTAAAGGACTTCGCCTCCCTCTACTATGGATTCATGAATGAATTTCATTCCCTCCTCTTCACATAGCAATAAAAATTCTCCTTGTCGGCTCTGCAATCTCATGTATAATTGCCTTTCATCCATAGGAGAAGGAGGATCATGAATCCATCGCTGCAACGAGCCGTAACCAGTTTCTACAATTTGATTTATGAAGCACAAACCTTCGCCACCGCAATGGCGCGAATCGATACGGCCGAGCAGGAACACTACGCCGGGCGAATTGAAGGGCTAAACTGGGTCCTCGATCGTTGTCAGGAGCTTGAAGAGATGGACGCGAACCTCACCCCATCTTCACTCCAGCGCATACTAAGCGAAGTTAAATCAGATTTGGAACACGAACTGTCTGTCCAACGCAGGGAAAAGGGCCGCCGAGCGGACGGGCGCGAGGAAGCCCTCAATTTCGTTGCCGACTATCTTTCCAGCCTGATCACCGCAACTGAGATTGAGTCCGCCAAGACAGCGGTCTAAAGCATCCCTCCAATACACGGGGCTCCTCTGTCCAATGTAACACGTAGAGAGGCTAGCCCCGTCTTGCCACTTCGTTCCGCCAACCGTCAACACGATCCCATGCTCTCTCAAAGCTATCAGGACCCTAGACCACTCTGTGATTACTACTTGACCCTGTCGGCATTTCATCAATAAGATTGAGCCATGTTCCAACCTCCACGAAAACCGGGAACTCCGTGGACCCCTAGTACCCGTCAGACACCGAGAAATCGTGCCCGACCAACCTTGGAAGATGGGCAAGAACAGTTTCGTTCTCTCAATGCATCTCTGCTGTTCTGCCCACGTTGCCGTGTGGCGACACCCACCAGAGAACGGTTGCTCCTCGTGCTCCCCACAGGCAATCTTTATGAGTATCTCTGCATGCACTGTGGGACATCTACTGGATCAAAAACTGAGGCCTCCGTTAAGACTGTCCAGATCGTGAGCCCTTAGCGGGGGAGTCCGATCAAGACTCCGTTCCGTTGGGCGTTCTGCGAAATAACGAAGAATCTTCAGTCATCGATTGAAATGCATTCACGATCGACCGGCCGTGCAGAGTTGTCTCAACGCTAACAGAAGAAACACGACAGCAAGCAAATTTAGAGTTTCACGTAAATGGTCTGAGCCGCTGATCCGATTAAAACAATCGGTCAGTCATCTGACATCGCGGATGGAAAAGAGGAGAGCTGGCGGACTTCGCTAGATCACTGGATTTGTTCAAGCGGGATACCTTCTTCGATCAGCATCACAGGGATGTGATCCCGAATAGGGTAGAGAATTCTCTGATCCTCACGAACGAGACCTCCATCGATCTGCCCAGTCACAGGCCGATTCCCCTTATTCTTCAATTCCCCACGTCCAACGGCGGCATTCACCCTCTGAATAAGGGAAGAATCGGCAAGACTCACCGGCTGTTTGGTTTCAGGGCAACAGAGAATGGCAAGAAGATCTGCGTCAATGCTCAAGAACGTGTACCTTTCGCGCCTGTTGAGGCACCAGGATAATCCATAGCAGTAACCAGCGCAAGCTGCTCCAAAGCACTCCTCTTGATTCACCATTTCTGCTACACTGAGCCCACTTTCCACGAGGCTGCTTCAGCATGATCAAGGCATTTTGGCGAACCTGCGTGGCCGGACTCATCGTCCTACTCCCTGCATGGGCCACGCTCTTGATTCTTTCCACCCTCTTCAGGACCCTTGATGGGTTGGTCGGTCGATACATGTCAACACCGCTCCCCGGACTGGGCGTGCTCCTCTTGGTTCTTCTTCTCATTATTGCCGGGCTCATCGCGGATCATGTGATCGGCCAAGGCTTGTTGGCACGACTCGAGCAGCGCCTCGAACAGATCCCGCTGGTACAGAGCATCTACCTGACATTGAAGGGAATGACCGATGTTCTAAACTTCCGCTCTCGGTTTGGCCGCAGCAAAGTTGTAGCGTTTCCCTTTCCTCGAGACGGGTGCTGGGCGCTAGGATTTGTGATGGGAACGGCACCCCCATCCATCCAGGTCGCACCGTCCGATACCCTTTTCATGGTGTTCGTCCCAACCGCCATCCACCCCTTTACCGGATTTTTAGCGTTCATTCCGGAACAGGCGCTCATACCGATCAATCTTCCGCCGGAGGACGCCATGAAAATGGAGTTCTCAGCAGGTTTCTACAAGCCGAAAAGTGGCTGGCTCAACACAACACCATCGATCTCCCCGTGATCAATGACCTCTAGCCGCATCCACATTAGACCGGCCTGCTCTGACGATGCAGATACCATCGTCCAGTTCAACAGCGCGATGGCACTCGAAACGGAGAATCGCCGGTTGGATCTTTCCATACTCCGCGCCGGGGCTCTGTCATTCTTGGCGAGTCCCGAGTATGGGTTTTATATCGTTGCCGAACTTCCGGAAGTAAGCGGCCATAAGCCGGTCGGCCAACTGATGGTCACGTATGAGTGGAGTGACTGGCGCAATGGGCTCTTTTGGTGGATCCAAAGTGTCTACGTCGCACCGGACCGGCGTCGACTGGGTGTCTTTCGAGCGTTGCACGGTCATATCGTCGCCAAAGCCAAGGCCGATCCGAAAGTCTGTGGGATTAGATTGTACGTTGAGCAGCAGAATCACAGAGCTCAAAGGGTCTACCAGCGGGTTGGGTTGTCGCCATCCGCCTATACCGTCTATGAACAGGATTTCGTGCTTCACAATCGATATCCGTCCGTATAGATGAGAAGGAGGATTCATGCAGCTGAAGCGATCGGTGTTACTCCTGGTAGGACTTAGCCTTATCCTCCAGGGTTGCGTCGTTAGCCGTGGGAGAGTTGGAAACCCCATAGACGAAGCCAGTGTCCAAAAAATCGAAAAGGGAACAAGCAAGAAGGATTTGGTTGTGACGCTTTTAGGGGCGCCCGATCGCATGATCGTAGGAAACGAGAAGGAAATATTTCACTACTATTACTATGACGGAAAGTCCCCGGGGCTTTTCTTGCTCCTGTTGAATATTATTAGCGTCAATGTCAGAAGCGATAATCTCTATGTCTTTTTTGACCAGCAAGGTGTTGTGCAAGACGTAATCTATGGCAAACGAACCCATGAAGTTGATTTTACGCTGCGTCCCTGGGGGAGGTAGCCAGCCTATGCACGTCGGGTATTCTGGCTCCGTCATTCTCCTAATCATTTGCATGATGCTGTTAGGATGTACGGTACGAAGGGTCGACTTTAACCGGCCTATCACTCAGGACAGCCTCTCCTTTATCCGGTCTGGCGAAACAACGTTAGGTCACGTTGTGGCTCATCTGGGGGCTCCAGAAGAGATTTCGGCGGTTTCGGATCAGTTTGTTGCTGAATTCAAGTGGAGCACGACACGTTCGTCCTCTATTAATTTGGGGCACCTCTTCAGAATTGTCTCTCCGGTCGCTCCACCGATGACATTCTCCGGGACGGGCATCAACATCGAGCGACTCATCATTGTTTGTGATCGGCAACTCGTCGTCCGTTCTTACGCTGTTGGTTTGGCGGACGAACATGCGTTACTTGAATTTTGGCCTTTCTGACCGGTAAAGCATCGACCCGAATTGCCGCCTTTCAGCAGCCTCGCTATAATGGCGCGCCATGGGCCGGAATACTTCCGATGATCCGCACCACTACAATGACGAGCGGTCCTCCTCCTATATCCAAGCCGATAAGGACACTGAGTTTCTTCAACGAGATGAGCTGCGCTCTGTCCGAATCGGGCTTGAGTTGCTTAAGCCAGAACTGATTCAACGGGAAGAAGGCATCAGGTCCACCATCGTCGTCCTCGGCAGCGCAAGACTCCTGGAGCCGGCTGCAGCCAGGCAGGTGCTGCAAGTCGCCGAAGAGGAAGCGGCTCGTCTTCCGAACGATCCGGTGCCGCAACAGCAAGTCGCTATCGCCAAACGACAGCTCGAACTCGCGAAGTACTATGACGTCGCCAGAGAATTCGGTCGGGTGGTGTCGTCGACCTGCCAGATCGATGGCCGTTGCGACTACGTCATCGTGACCGGTGCAGGCCCCGGCATTATGGAAGCCGCCAACCGCGGGGCGGCGGATGTGAACGCCAAGTCCGTCGGCTTCAACATCACCCTTCCGCACGAACAGCATCCGAACCCCTATGTCACGCCGAGGCTCAGTTTTCAGTTTCGCTATTTCGCTATCAGAAAGATGCACTTCCTCATCCGTGCCAAGGCACTCGTCGCATTCCCCGGAGGATTCGGTACGCTTGATGAGGTGTTCGAAACCCTCACTTTATTGCAGACCGGCAAAACCGAAAGTCTTCTCGTCGTGCTGGTCGGGAGAAACTTTTGGGAGCGTCTGATCAACTGGCAATGGCTCGTTGACAATGGACTGATCGCACAGACAGATCTTCACCTCTTTCATTATGCCGAAACGGCGCAGGAAGCGTGGGAGCTGATTGCGCGCCACAGCGGAGTATCCACCACATGAAGCTCTCGTTCTACGGTGCGGCTCGTTCAGTCACAGGGAGCCGACATATGTTGGAAATACCGGGCTTTCGGCTGTTATTGGATTGCGGGCTCTTTCAGGGGCGCCGAGATGACTCCATTCGACGAAACCGCGATCTGGGTTTTGAGCCGAAGTCTGTAGGGGCCGTCTTGCTCTCGCACGCGCATATCGACCATTCAGGAGCCTTGCCGGTTCTTCCTCGACAGGGATTTTCTGGGAAGGTCTATCTCACCAGAGCATCGGCTGATCTGGCCAATCTTATGCTGGAAGATTCGGCTCGAGTGCAAGAGAACGATTGCCGGTATGTCAACAAACAGGAGCAGAGGCACGGGAAGGTCTGTGTTCGTCCGCTGTACGATGGCGATGACGTCCGGAAGATTGTCAGAAGATTTGAAGGCGTACGATATGGGGATCAGCTCAAAATCGCATCGCGCCTCACGGCGTCATTTCATGACGCCGGCCACATTCTGGGATCCGCCGCCGTGCGGATAAAGTATACCGCGCGAGGCAATACCACGACGGTCTTGTTCAGTGGAGATTTGGGCAGATCCCACATGCCGATTTTGCGCGATCCGGAGCCTCCCCCTCCGTGCGATGTCCTTATTCTTGAATCCACCTATGGCGACCGTTTACATGAACAGGTCGGTGAAGAAACCAAGAAGAAAGCCCAAGATCTCCTCGAGCATGCCCGGACACACAAGAGCAAGATCATTGTGCCCGCTTTCGCGGTCGGGCGTACGCAGGAACTCGTCATGCGAATCAAAGAACTGGTCGGTGAAGGTCGCGTGGACCCCGTTCCGATCTATATCGACTCGCCGCTGGCCGATAAGGCCACAGAGGTCTTCAAGCGTCACCCCGAGTGTTATGACGAGGAGACCTTCAAAACGTTCTCTGCGGGCGGCGATGTCTTCGCATCCCGCTATATCCGTTTTATCTCCTCGTCTGAAGACAGCAAACGGCTGAATGCGATGCGCGGCCCATGTGTCATCATCTCTTCATCGGGGATGTGCGAAGGCGGGCGCATCATTCACCATCTCAAGCATGCGATTCAGGACGAGGCCAATGCGATTGTGTTCGTGGGCTTTCAAGCAGAACACACGCTGGGTCGGAAACTCGTCGAGGGCTGGGATGTCGTTCCGATCTTCGGGGTACCGACGCCAAGGCGGGCGCAGATCGTCAAGTTCAATGGCCTGTCCGCCCATGCCGACCGCAATGATTTGTTGGCCTACGTGCGAGCCATTGATCCACCTCCCAGTACAGTCTGCATTGTGCATGGGGAAGAGAAGCAGGCCCTCTCGTTGGGCACCGTCATCCAAGCGGAGCATCCAAAGATCGATGTTCGGATTCCCCATCAGGGCAATGAGTATGACATCTAGGGCTCCCCAGGTCGTGTCGAGTACCGGCGAACGCCCGGCGCGGTTGCTGATGCTATTCTGTGTGGCCGCTCTCCTGTCTGGCTGCGTTTCCATCGCTGCAGCCGAACCGGACCGAGAACGCCAGCGTGCGCGCGATTTGGGTATCGTGGTTGGACAGTATCTGCCAGGCCCGCTCAATGCCATTACGGATGTGGAGGGAGTCAAGGTCGGCCATGCGACGTTGATACGAGGTGGAGGGCCGTTGAAACCCGGAGAAGGACCGGTGAGGACCGGCGTAACCGTCATCATTCCGCGCGAGGATGTCTGGCACAAAAAGGTCGCGGCCGGATCGTTTGTCCTCAACGGAACGGGTGAGATGACCGGCCTGTCCTGGGTGGCGGAGTCGGGATTTCTCGAGTATCCAATCGCTCTGACAAACACGTTGAACGTGCCTCGTGTCGCCAACGGAGTCGTGAGCTGGATGCTTCGACAATATCCTGAGATCGGCATTACCGATGATACGCTGACGCCTGTTGTGGCGGAATGTGACGATGGACGACTCAACGATATCCAGGGACGGCATGTTTTGGAACAGGATGTGATCGCTGCGTTGGACAGCGCGAGTAGCGGTCCGGTCAAAGAAGGTACCGTCGGTGCGGGCACGGGTATGGTGTCGTATGGCTTCAAAGGAGGAATCGGCACGGCATCGAGAAAATTATCCGACAAGGAAGGAGGGTACACGGTCGGGGTTCTCGTGAATGCGAACCACGGCCGCAAATCAGAATTGATAGTCGCCAACGTGCCGGTCGGAAAGCTATATGACCAGTCACCCCAGGTTTCCGAAGCCCTCTCACCCGGTCAAAGCGAAGGGTCTATCATTATTGTGCTCGCCACCGATGCGCCGCTGGACGGCAGGCAGCTTGCGCGCCTTGCCAAACGTGCCGCACTTGGCTTGGCGCGAACCGGCTCGACCGCCCGCCATGGGAGCGGTGATTTCATCCTGGCATTTTCCACTGCGAATGTGATCCCGCACTATCCGAAAGAACCAGTCTACACCCTCACACATCTGGCGGACACCTACCTCAATCCTCTGATTGCTGCAACGGTAGAAACGACGGAGGAAGCTATTGTAAACGCCCTGACGACGGCGACAACGGTGGTTGGGCGAGACGGGCATCGGGCCGATGCGATCGACCTTGGCCGCCTCAAGGCCCTTCTGTCAGGTTCGCGACCAAACTGATCGCAAGGACGCTCCTGAATCCCTGTTGCGAAGTGGGCAACGCTTGCAAATGTGGCCGTTCCCTCGTTATCCTGCGGCACGTTAACCGGGGAGGAGGGATGGTATGAGCCAATACCAGATCGGGGGCGGGTTACAGCTGCTGACCGCAGTGCAAAAGACCGAGGCATTCGGAGAGTTCCTAAAAACGAGAATGGTCCATGCGCTTGAAACCGAAGACCCGACGGAACTGCACTACCTCCTGGCTCAAGTCGATGACTACCATTCGTACCTGTGGCGGTACTATAAGAAGCTCGCGCAAGCACGAGCTCAGCGGATGGATCCAGGAGTCTGAATCGTAGCGCTTCCCAAGTATTCGTCGCACCGCTTCGTGCGGTCCATCGGTCTCCCTTAGCAATGAGGCACGACCGTGCAATTCGCCGTAGCCCTGTCGAAACAGCCAGAGACGGAAGCCGCAGCCCGTGAGGTGGCTGATAGTATTCGTGCACAACTGAATGGGACCGCGATCAATCTCGCCTGTCTTTTCTTTTCGGCACATCATGTGGAGAACACGGATCTCTTGGCGAACATGCTCATGCGCGCGATTCGTCCTCAATGGCTGATTGGATGCAGTGGAGAAGGTGTCATCTCCGGCGCAGAAGAGTTGGAGACGGTTCCGGCGGTCACCGTTTGGGCAGCCGCACTCCCCGATGTCGACATGGACCCATTGCAGTCGTCGTTTTCGCAGACGCACGATCAGTTTCAACTCGCCGGATGGCCTCCGCCCGGGGCGGAGGATGCGTCATTCCTCCTGCTGGCAGACCCTTTTACTGCCCCGGTACAAGAAATCCTTGGGCTTGTAGACGATCGATATCCGGGAGCCAAAGCTGTTGGAGGCTTGGCTGGAGGAGGGCAAGAGGCCGGCATGAATCGGTTGGTCCTCAATGATGAAGTCCTTGAGGGAGGGGTCGTGGGCATCCGCCTATCGGCGGCCG
>CAZNBG010000116.1:0-8480 GCA_964570915.1 uncultured Nitrospira sp.
ACTCGTCCGGCAATTAAAGCTGTCCGGGCGACATCCAAGGGCTTGGACATCAGAGTGGAATCGCCTGAGAAGGCGTTGCCGACGATTCTAGAATCGGCCAATCGGTTGGGTTGCGGCATCGAGTTTATTCAATACAACCGCCCGCGCTTAGACGATGTCTTTATCGCGCATACGGGGCGGGCCATCACCGAATCGATTCAGGAAACCGAGTCGGTATAAAGGAGAGCCGTGTCTCATTATTGGCAAGAAATCAGCGCGTTGACGATGCGATGGGTCCGACGGTTGAGCCGGGAGAAATTCAGCATGCTCTTCACGCTGGTGCAGCCGATGCTCTTCTGGCTCATCTTTTTTGGGAACCTGTTCCAACGGGCCGCCGATACTCAGGTCATGCAGGCCCCGAACTACATCAGCTTCCTTGCCGCCGGTGTCGTGGTGATGACCGTCCTGAACAATGGTTTGGCCGGCGGGGTCGATTTGTTATTCGATAAGGAAAACGGGTTTCTCGAACGCCTGATGTCCACGCCGATTCACCGAACCTCCGTCATTCTGAGCCGCTTCATTTTCGTCATGGCGATCACATCGATGCAGGTCCTCGTAATTCTTGGCGTCTGCTACCTCTTCGGCGTTCATCCTGCGACAGGCATCCTCGGCGTGGCAACGATTCTATTGATCGGAATGATGTTCGGCGTCGGCTTGACCGCAATTTCCATGGCGATGGCGTTTTCCGTGAAAAGCCACGGTGACTTCTTCTCTGTGTTGGGATTTCTTTCCCTGCCGATGATTTTCCTCAGCTCTGCGTTGGTTCCCTTGGCGGCCATGCCGGGCTGGATGAGTTTCCTCGCACAGTTCAATCCGATGACCTGGGCAATCGACGCGGTACGGCCCTTAATCCTATCCGGCTGGGGTGACTCCTTACCGCATGTGGGGATGGTGCTGGTGGTCATGCTCGTATTTGACGCCCTGTGTTTGTATGGTGGCGCCAAGGCATTTCGCCGGGCGATGGGATAATGACACCGTGAAGCGTCGATCGCTTGACTGACGCCTGAATCCGTCGGATCATTGATTTATTGCCGGACCGTTCAAGCTTGGCACTGTGACGGACAACTCAGAATTTCTCAAAATGCTGATTCCTGAAAGTCAAATTCGCGCGCTCATACGTCTCCTATCTGATGAGGACGATAGGATTGTCCGTACCATCAGCGGAAGACTCATCGATATCGGTCCATCGGCCGTCCCGCTTCTTCAAGAGGCGGAAATCGAGCAGCCGGAAATGGCTGATCGAATCGCATCCGTTCTCGAGGAAATCCGAGGAGGAAAACTGGAGGACGAGCTGGCACACTTGGTCGCTCTGACGGACGAAGGCATGAGCCTGGAAACCGGCGCTTTCCTCATTGCCCGCTATGCCTATCCGGCGTTGGATGTCGCTCGCTATTGTGAACGGTTGGATACGATGGCCGGCGAAGTTCGAGCACGAATCGGCTATCGAGCGTCCGGAGAGGAAGCTGTCAATGCGCTGAACCGGTATTTGTTTGCCGAACAAGGGTTCAAAGGGAACACCAAAAACTATTATGAAGTCGAGAACAGCTACCTCAATTGCGTCATGGATCGGCGAGTCGGTATCCCAATCAGCCTGTCGGCGGTCTATCTCTTTATTGGGCAGCGCTTGGCGCTGCCGCTGTTCGGCATCGGTATGCCCGGGCATTTTTTGGTGAAGTACGAATCCGATCGCTACAAAATCTTCATCGACTGTTTCAACCACGGCGCCTTATTAACTGAAAAGAACTGTGCCCGGTTTTTAACCGAGGCCGGCTACGGGTTCGACGACAAGTACCTGCAAAAAAGCCCGGTTCGAGCAATATTGTCCCGCATGGTGAAGAACCTCTTGGCGATCTATTCCAAGGCGGGAGATCCCGTCAAGACGGCGCGCCTGACCAAATTTATCGAAATCCTCGGCGGCGCTCCTCGCGAAGAAGGACTGTAGGCGCTACAGCCGTATCGTCATTCCGTCCTTCCCTTTCCAAATCTTTCCTCGATACTGCTCCGCTGCCTGTGCTTTAACGTCGTATCGATCCGCGATCGGATAGAAGTGCGAGAGAACGAGCTGCCCCACACCGGCCTCCTTTGCCACCTGACCGCACTGCCCGGCGTGCAGATGGGTGGGGCCGGGACGATTCGCCGGGAACGAACAATCGAGCACGGCCAGGTCGGCATCCGCACAGAGCGAGACAAGTGCGTCGCAATACTGCGTATCTCCTGAATACACGACGGCCTGACCTCGGTACTCGATCCGATAACCGACGCTCGAAAGGTCCGGGACATGGACCACAGGTTTTGGGATGACCCGTGTATCCCCGATCGAAAAGGGTTTGCCGGATACCTCCTTCATGACTACGCGGAACGGGGCTGATGAAAAACTGGGGAAACTGTGCATGATCGATCGTAAGAGACGGATCGTGCCTTTCGGACCGATCAAGGTCATCCCGGGACGATCGCCTCCTCCGTATTTGGTATAGATCACTGCGTCGAAGAAGAAGGTGATAAAGTCGGAAAAATGGTCCGCATGAAAATGGGAGAACAAGACATGCGTGATCCTGTGTCGGTCGACGCCGGCTTTGATCAGGTTCATCAAGGTGCGCGGGCCGAAATCCAGGAGAATGTATTGATCGGTGCGCACAAGATACCCGGCCGCAGCGCGTGTGGGATGCACATTGGTCCCGGAACCAAGAATCGTCAGGCGCATGGGTCGGATCGGTCAGGCATGGGTTAAGAAGTGATGCTCAGTTGATCAAGGATTGTTTGAGCCTCAATCACGTCAGGGTTGGGGCCTTGTTCGCTAAACCTGGCACGGGCAACATGCAAGATGCCTTTAGCCATATCCGGTTTGTTCAGTTTGCGCAAGAGCCTGGCCAGGCTCGTCGCGGCTCTCAGTTCGAGCATTCGCGCCTGCTGGTCATGGGCAATCTGTACGGCCTGGGAAAAGCACTGCTCTGCCGCTGAGATTGATTGGCTGGATTGCGCGAGTAATAGCTCGCCCTTCAGCCGAAGCAGTTCAGCCTGCCAGCACAGTTCTCCCTGGATGACCGCGAGTTCTTGTGCCTGCTGAATAGCCGCCAACCCTTCCGCTACATGCTGGTTTCGCAAATGACTCTCTGCAAGCACTGCCAAGGTATGAGTGTTGTTGAGACTCGCGTTGGCTCTTTGTGCTGCCGAGAGCCCTTCGACTAATCGTTCGAGACCTCTCTCGTTTCCTTGTTCGGCCAGCGCCCACCCTTGAAACGACATCGCCCATGCCAACGGCACTTCAAATGAGTACTTGGTGGAAAGTGTGATGGCCTCTTCGGTCAGGCTCAGGGTCCTATGGGTGTCACGGAGAGTAGAACAGATCCACGAAGCGGTCGCCAATGTAAATGCCAACGTGTACGGGTGTTCCAGCTCTCTCGCCATGGCGATGGCCTCTGTCACCAGCGTTTCGACCTCCTCAACCTCGCCCAATATCCATGATGTTCTCGCCAGCATCATTCTCGCGGTGATACCGGGATCTTGGGTATAGGGTAAGACTTGCGAGCGATGTCGATCCGGATCGTACAGCGACTTGGCTTCACGCAGATGTGTCTTGGCTTCCACAAACCGGCCAAGGAAGGAATAGGTCGAACCCACACTCTCGTGCGCTCGAATCAGCAAATCTGGATTGTGTTGGTGACGTGCCCACGAGAGGAGACTTTCAGCCAACGTACACGCCTTGGCGAGGGGCCCTCTGACCAGATGGAAGACCCATAATCCCCATATGGAGAAAAAATATCGCTCGGAACTCGGATTCTCCTGCGAGAGATTTTGTGCTCTGAGATAATTGCGCTCTATTTCATCGGAGGCATATCCTCGTAACGCCAGTAAGGACGCGCCGCGCGCGATGAGCAGATCCAATTCCAACGCATTGCGCTCCGGGCTTTGCGGCAGCGTCTCCAGCAACTGTAACGTCCGATTAAAATGGCTGAGCGCTTCCGCATCCGCAGATCGGGTGGCATCTCTCAGAGCCGCAAGGTGCCAATAATGGACAGCCGAATTCACCACCCCGGCCTGTTCATAGTGATAGGCGAGCAACTCCGGTTCCGTTTTGACACGTTCCGCGAACCTGTTTTCGAGGGTTTTGGCGATACGGGCATGGAGGACTCTGCGTGATTTTTTAGGCAGCGTGCTATAGGCAGCATCTTGAATGAGTGCGTGCTTAAAGAGGTACCTGACAGCAGGGATATCGCCTTCTTGGAAAATGAGCCCTGATGCCTTCAGCAAGTGGAGCGCATTTTTCAATTCTCCCTCGGTGATATCAACGGCCTCCCGTAACAACTCGTAGCTGAACTCTCGTCCGATCGACGCCCCCATTTGGACAATGTCCTTGGCCGGACCCAATCGGTCTATCCGTTCCATGAGCAAGGCTTGTAAGGAGTCAGGAATGGAGAGGTCCCTTAACGGCGCCTTGAGCGTGAACGAATCTTTCTCTTCGGTCAACAATCCGGACTCCAGTAAGTTTTTCGTCAGCTCTTCGATGTACAGAGGAACCCCATCGGTCTTGACCAGAATCGCTTGCTCAACTTCGAGCGGAAGCGCTTTTCCTCCGGTCATCGATTCAAGAAGCTCTACACTGTGCCGCCGAGGAAGCCGGCTCAACGTCAGAAACGTCACGTGACTGTAATCCACCCAAACCGGCTTAAAGTCAGGCCGAAAGGTGATGATCACCAACACGCGCATCGGCTGGATGCGGTCGATAATCCGTGTCAGCAGGTCCATCGTTGTCGGATCGAGCCAATGGGCGTCTTCTACGATAAACAGTGTCGGGCGAAGACCTGCCAGTCGTTGGAGTTGCCGCACAAGCGCTTCAAGAGTCATTTCTTTCCGTTTTTCAGACGACACGTTCGGTGGCGAGCGTCGGTCATCTGCCCGAATCGAGAGCAGGTCCGCCAGCAATGACACCGTGGTCTGGTCGTCGATGCCGCTGTTGACGGCCAGCGCGTCGAGCTTCTGCAGTTGCACGGTAGGAGTGTCGTCACTGCTGAGCCCGGCTGCCTGTCGGAGATACGTGATGACCGGATAGAGTACTGTACTAGTGTGATACGGAGAACATTGAAATTGAATCGCCCGGTAACACTCCCCGGCTAGTCGGTCACGCAGACTACGGATCATGCGCGACTTGCCGATACCGGCTTCACCGCAAAGGATGACCACCTGCCCTTCCCCGCAGGTGGCTTCATGCCATCGACCCAAGAGAAGCGCCGTTTCGTGCTCTCGGCCTATGAAATTGCCTAATCGGCCGGATCGATACGACTCGAATCGGCTGGCGGACGGTTTGACGCTCAGAACCTGCCAGACATGCACCGGCGTTTTAAATCCCTTGAGAGGAATGGCGCCGCGATCCGCAAACTCGAACTCACTTCCGACCAGCCGCTTCGTCGTCGAGTCGACCACCAATTGATTGGGCGCGGCCAACGCCTGCAGGCGAGCGGCCAGATTCGGAGTTTCCCCGAAAACAGACCGCTCCGTCGCCGACTCCTGTCCTATGACTTCGCCCACGATGACATGCCCGGTTGCAATTCCTATTCGTGCCCCAATTTCAAGCCCCTGTTGGGCAGGATATTCGCGTGGAAGGGCCTTGACCAGATCCAGCACGGCCAGTCCGGCATGTACGGCTCGTTCCGCATCATGCTCGTAGGCATGAGGGTACCCGAAATACACCAGCAACCCGTCACCCATGTATTTTGCGATATAGCCGTTGAATCGGCTGATCGCTTGGCTGCAGGTGTCTAGAAAACGTCGGATGGCCGTTTGGAGGTCCTCAGGATCCAACTGACTTGCCAGTGCTGTCGAGCCCACAAGGTCACAGAACATGATCGTCAATTGACGACGTTCTGCCCGCTCTCCGTCGGAAAGGGACGGCGTGATTCCCGGGCCGGTTGTCACAGGTAACGGCTTCACGCCGACCCCCTCACCGCTTTGTGACAATTGTGCGATGGCACGCAAAAGCTTTTTCCGATGGCCCAGCAACACACCCAACGACGCCAAGTCGGCATCAGTGAGTTCAGACAGGACGTCCCAGGTAATGGCGTTCTGCTGAAATGATTCTCGGTAGACCCCGAGGCCAAGGTCCTCGAGCCACGCTGATACGCGATCATCCATGATCAATACAGCCTACGATGAATGGTCGTGCGCGGATCGATCGAACACACGAGGCGGACCACTTCTCTCTTGCGGAGAGTAAGGCCGTCGTCGATAATGCGTCTATGTCCGGCAATGCCACGAAGCCCCTTCACCAGCCTTTTGTACGACGAGCGGAGCATTGGCTCATCTCTCTTGGAATGTCGGTGATCGCACACCTGCTCGAGAGAGTGATTCTCCAGTCGATCAAGAACAGCGAACCGAAACCTTGATGCCGACAATCGGCTAAGGGACCGGCTCGTCTTTAACGACCACGTATCAGATCAAGGATCAATCCCACAGTCAGTAGAGCAGCGGCGACGCCGAACGTGATCGGTATCCAACCGGCGACTGTGGCCGATGTGGCCGTGAGCCCGCTGGCAAGAATACTCGCCGCAGCGGTCAGACCCAGTGTCAGACGCCTCCCCGTGCGGCGGACCATCTCCTCGAGCGAATTGGCCCGAAAATTGACGACAAGCTTTTGGCCCGGGCGAGCACCGATCAGATGCTCAATAGCCTCGATCACCCGTTCGGCTCGTACCTTCAGCTTCTGTGACTGATACAGAAGTGTTTTTGGATCGAGCGTGGCACTCATACGTTTGATCATGAGGCGCATGAGAAACTTGCCTGCCACGTCATACGGATCGAGCTTTGGGTCAAGATTCGCGGTCGCCAGTTGTACCTGTGCGAGCGCTTTGGCCGCAAGCGTGAGCGAGGCCGGCAGCGGAACACCGTGACGGAACCCGATTGCGCTCATTTCCTGGAGCAACGGCCCGATCTGCATCTCCGCCAGAGCCGCCTTGCGGTATTTCGCCATGACCTCCCCGATCTCACTTTGAAACCTGGGCAGATCCAGATCACTGCGGTCAAGAGAACCCGTCATCATCAATGTGACGTCGCTGAGAAAGCCGACATCCTCTTTCCATAGCGCCATCAGCAATAACAAGAGATGTTCGCGTACATTGGCATCCACGGCGCCGACCATCCCGAAATCGAGGATGTAGATACGGTTCTTCCACCACATGAGATTGCCCGGGTGTGGATCAGCGTGGAAAAAACCCTCGGCAATGATTTGCTTGTAGTAGCTCTCCAAGAGCTGACGGGCTGCTTCGATGCGCTCCGGGCCTTCCGGTGCTTGTGTGACCGGAATACCTTGAATCTCCTCCATCACTAAGAGTCGGGAAGTCGACAATTTGTGGCGCACGGAGGGTACGGCGAGATGGTCATAGTCTACGAGCACCGTCTGCATCCGGTCGATGTTTTCGATTTCTTGATGAAAGTCGAGTTCACGATGAAGCGATGTCGAGAGATGCTTGAAGACCGCCTCCATATTCACCACTTGATTGAGGGCAGGCCGTTTCCCGACTTTCTGGGCGAATATTTCGAGCAGGGCAAGATCCTGTTCGATTTCGGCGCGCGCAGTGGGTCGTTGAACTTTGATGACGGCACGATCACCATTTTCAAGCGTGGCCCGATGGACTTGTGCGATTGTCCCGGCCGCGAGCGGCTTGGAATCAATTGACTCAAACACGTCCTCCCACGGAACTCCCAATTCTTGCTCAGCGACCTTGACGACTTCACTCTCGGGCATCGGTGGGACATGACTCTGCAACATGGCGAGTTCTTCGATGTATTCCACGGGAAGGAGATCCGGACGGGTGGACAGCACTTGGCCGAGTTTCGAAAAGGTCGGACCCAGTTCCTCCAGCGCAGCCCGTAGACGCTTGGCCTGTTGACGGCGAATGAAAACATCCGATGTCTCCGGTTGGCCAAACAGTTCCTTCAAGCCATGCTTCGCCATCACCGTGGCGATTCGTGCCGCTCGCGCTCCCAGATGCGGTGCAGTGACGTGAGATTCGGCCTGTGGCTGGAAGACAGGCACGGATGCCGGGCCTGACCCATCCGCCGCCGACTGGGTATTCACGATCACAACGGTGCAGCGGGAATTGTGGCTGATACGGTTCGGGACATTCCCGAGTAAAAATTGCTTTCTGCCGGCCATTCCGGAATTGCCGACCACCAGAACATCGACCGTCTCCTGTTCAGCGGCGCGCAGGATGGCCGTTGCCGGATCACCATCAATGACAACGAGGGAATGACCGCGCTCTCCGGCGATCTGCCTCACGAAGTGTTCCAGTTCGTCGCCGGCACCGGCAGCCCGGGTGTGTTCGGCTGAGCCGAATTCGGCAGTGGTGGGGGGTTGCGGAATGATCGCCTGGACCACGTACCGGTCTGCACCGTAGCCTTCATGAGGGTCCGCAAAGATATCGACGGCAGCTTCTGATACTCGCCTTGCA
>CAZNBG010000117.1:0-7868 GCA_964570915.1 uncultured Nitrospira sp.
CCCGACGCTCGCCATGGCTGCGATGGCCAAAGCTATGGCCGCACAAGTACTGGACGTCATCGAGTTTTCTGCGGGAGAGCCTGATTTCGACACACCGGAACCGGTCAAGGCTGCGGCAGAAGCAGCCATTCGCGCAGGATTCACCAAATACACACCTTCGTCCGGGATTGATGAGTTACGTGGAGCGATCATCGACAAGCTTCAAATCGAACTGGGGCTTCGGTATGAGAAATCTCAAATCCTCGTCTCCTGTGGAGCAAAGCACTCGCTGTACAATCTGGCCGAAGCCTTACTTGAAGCAGGCGACGAAATCATCATTCCGATTCCCTATTGGGTTTCCTATTCGGATCAAGCGCTCTTGAACGACGCACGCCCGATCTTGCTGCCGACAAAAGAGGAAGATGGGTACGCAGTCCATGCTGCCGAGTTGGAACGACTCATTACACCACGAACCAAGGCCATCATCGTGAACAGCCCGTGCAACCCGACCGGGGCAACCTATGATCGAGCGACGCTCGAGCAGATCGCCTCGGTTGCGGTCCGGCACGATCTGATCGTGATTTCCGACGAGATTTATGAAAAGGTTCTTTACAACGGAGCCACGCACATCAGCATTGCCTCGCTTGGGCCGGAGATCGCGGCACGAACAGTTATCATCAACGGCGTTTCAAAAGCCTACGCGATGACCGGGTGGAGGATTGGTTACGCGGCTGGACCGAAAGACTTGATTACTGCGATGGCCAATATTCAAAGTCAGAGCACGTCCAATCCTTGTTCAATTTCCCAGAAAGCCGCTGTCGCCGCATTGCGTCTTGGGGAGCCCTTCACGGTGAAAATGGTGGAGGAATTTTCCCATCGCCGGAACACGATCGTGGACGGATTGAACAAGATCCCCGGTGTGGCCTGCCGGATGCCGCGCGGGGCCTTCTATGCGTTCCCCAATATCAAAGGCTTGTTGGGAAGGCGGAGCCCCTCAGGTATGCTGAAGACGCCGAACGACGTGGCTCATTTTCTCTTGAACGAAGCCCGTATCGCAGTTGTACCGGGTGAACCGTTTGGAAGTCAGGAGCACCTCCGGCTTTCCTATGCCACGAGCATGACAAACATTACGAGAGGGCTGGAACGCCTCGGACAGGCCTTTGCCACGTTGGTGTGACCCGCACAGGTTCATCGCGATCCATAGAGAAGGGAACCAAGGGAGGGAGGAAAGACGTGCCGATCTATGAATATCAGTGTGACAGCTGCTCGTATCGTTTTGAAGTGAAACAAAGCATGAAGGACAATCCGCTCTCGACGTGTGAACGTTGTGGACAACCAGTGAGACGGCTCATTTCTTCGCCCGGGATCATGTTTAAAGGAAGCGGATGGTACGTCACCGACTACTCGGATAAGCTGAAACCCCCCTCAAGTGCCGGTGGAGAAACCGGTGGAACGAGCACGGGAGAGAAGAAGGAATCCACGCCAGCGACCACCTCGCCCCCCACCTCTTCCCCCCCTGCAGCAACGCCTGCACCGGCATCTACCGGTTCATCGACAAGCACGTCCGGCACAACGCCGTCCTCCTCTTCCTAAGTACGTTCGGAGATCGGGCTATCGTACACCGGTTATTTTTGAAGCTGGCTTCTTGGCAACCGTCGACTTGGGAGTGTTTTTGGTTGGCGATTTGGTGATTGGCTTCGCAGTCGCTTTTGCCGACGCCTTATGAGTTGGTCCTTTGGGAGACGTCGTCTTCAATGCTTTCGCACGCACCGCATCCAACTGGCTTTGTAGGCCGGTGATCATGGTGGTTTTCTCTCGATTCATCCGGGTTAGTTCATCCACTTGCCCCTGGAATTCTTGCCTGGATTTCGAAAAGTCGGTGATCTGAGCCTGAAGCTGCGCTTTCTCCATCGTGAGGGTTTGTATTTCAGAGCGCAACTGTTCGATCTGGGCTTGCAAAGCCGGGGGCCAATAGTCGCATCCCACCAGGCTCAGCGTCAGACCGAGACCACAGACCGTACTGAGTACCTTCATCGGATAACTGCTTCTCGCCATATTCTCAGTTCCCCTTTTCATTGAACGTGGTCAACACACATGACGTGCGTGCGAAATTCTTGTCTTGTCTCTAACATGTCCACCGATGGCTGTCGAGTGACGGCATTCTAACAGATCAGCTAAGTCGTCATCGAAAAAGATCGGCCCAGGCTGTTCGGATCTAGAATCAGTGTTTGAGATTGAACTGCGCCGGTCACACGAACGAGTCTTGAGTGCGATCAATAGATTGACTGGTCGGGTGGACTGGGATGAGAACCTATGCTCATCTAGACCTTGAGCGCACGGTAGGCGATGTCCGTCCGAAAGTGGCAACCCTCGAAGGAGATCGTTCCGACAACTCGATAGGCACTGCGTTGCGCCTCGGATAACGTCAATCCTCGACCGAGAACGCCGAGCACACGGCCTCCGCTTGTCACGATCTCGCTTCCTTGCCGGGCTGTCCCCGCATGAAAAACCATGGAAGTTGCCGAAGTAGTGGTCGACGAGAGACCGCTGATCGGCAGGCCTTGTCGGTACGCGCTGGGATATCCGCCGGCCGCCATCACGACACAGACTGCCGCATCCGGATGCCAATCAACCGCGAGCTGGTCAAGCCGGTGTTCAACCACAGCCTCGATGACATCAAGCAAGTCTGTTTTAAGGAGAGGCAACACCACCTGCGTTTCAGGATCGCCCATCCGAGCATTGAACTCCAGCACGTACGGAACTCCGTTGACCACCATCAATCCTGCATAGAGCACACCCTGGAATGGAGAACCCAGACGCGACATGGCATCCACCATCGGCTGCAAGACTTCGCGAGCGACACGATCTTGGAGTTCGGCGGTTCCAAGAGGCGCAGGGCAATAGGCGCCCATTCCACCGGTGTTCAAGCCCGTGTCACCATCACCCACCCGCTTGTGGTCTTGCGCAGGCGGCATCGGCACCACTGTCTTGCCGTCGGTAAACGCCATGATCGTCAATTCTTCTCCATCGAGAAACTGTTCGATCAGCACGCTCTTCCCGGCTTGGCCAAAAACGGCCTTTTCCATCGAATCCACGATCGCTTGCCGAGCCTGTTCATGGGACGTCGCGATGATGACTCACTTCCCTTGAGCCAGCCCATCAGCCTTGACCACGACCGGCAACGCCTGCTGTTCGACATACGCGAGTGCGTCCGCGAACTTCTCAAAACTTTTCGTCTGAGCCGTTCGAATCTTGGCTTGCGCCATGATATCCTTGGAGAAGATCTTGCTGGCCTCCACGCGAGCCGCACTCTTGGTTGGCCCGAAAATCCTGAGCCTGGCCTTACGGAACACGTCGGTCATGCCCAATGCAAGCGGCGCTTCAGGTCCGACCACCGTCAGATCTATGTTCTCCTGAAGTGCGAAGTCTTTCAGGCCGGCTAGGTCGTCCGACTTAATTGGAACGCAGGTCGCCAATGAGGCAATACCCGCATTGCCGGGAGCGCAATAGAGAATAGGTTTCCGTGGGCTCTGCGCGAGCTTCCATACAATCGCATGCTCGCGCCCCCCGCCGCCGATGACAAGAATTTTCATAGATTCACTTTTAGGTGAGAAAACTAAGAGGCTGCTCAAAATGGCCTGTCGTAAGGCCACAGGAAGCTCGGGCACCGAGGCGTACGCTTCGGTACATTGAGGTGGACGGGCGACCGAGAACGCAGCGAGAGGCCATTTTCAGCTGCCGATCAATGACGGAAATGGCGCATGCCCGTCAGAATCATCGCCATCCCATGTTCATCGGCAGCCTTCACCACTTCGGCGTCTCTGATCGACCCGCCGGGCTGAATCACGGCCGTAATACCGACTTCTGCGGCGGCATCAAGGCCGTCGCGAAACGGAAAGAAGGCATCCGAGGCCATAATACATCCCTTCACCGGCATTTGCGCTTTCATCGCCGCCAGCTTCACGGAATCCACTCGGCTCATCTGTCCCGCGCCGATTCCTACGGTCTGGCCCGGCTTGGCATAAATGATGGCGTTGGATTTGACGTGCTTGCAGACTTTCCAGGCAAATCCACAAGCTGCATATTCTTCATCCGTCGGTTTCCGGATCGTCGGCACGGCAAGCGCGCGCAGATCGGTCAACACACCGAGATCGCGATCCTGCACGATCAGTCCTCCGACGAGCTTCTTCAGGTCGAAGCCTTCCTGGTTCACCTTGGTCAAGGATCCCACGTCCAATAAGCGAAGATCCTTCTTCCGCTTGAGTTCGGCCAATGCGTCGTCGGCAAATCCAGGCGCAATGACGACCTCGACGAACGTGGAGTTAATTTCCTTTGCCGCCGCCAGATCTACCGGCCGGTTTAAAGCAATCACCCCACCGAAGGCCAATACCGGATCGGTCCCCCTCCCCTTGACGTAGGCTTCCACCGGCGTTGCACCGAGGGCCACACCGCAAGGATTATTATGCTTGATAATTGCGACGGCCGTCTCGTCGTACTCCTTGACCAACTCCAGCGCGGAATTGGCGTCAAGAAAGTTATTGTAGGACATCGCTTTCCCATGCAGGATTTTCCCCCGCGAGACCGACGGTTCTTTACTGGCCAACTCACGATAGAAAGCGCCTTGCTGGTGAGGGTTCTCTCCGTAACGCAACGTCTCAGCCAACTCAAACTGAAGCGACAACACCTTCGGGAACTTGACCTCCCCGCTCCGAACCTGCTTCTCTAAATACCCGGCGATCAATCCGTCATAGCGTGCCGTATGTTGAAAGACTTTCATCGCCAGTTCGCGGCGAAGGGCCTCCGTGACCGTATTCCCGTTCACGGCGTCCAGGACCCGTGCATAGTCGGCCGGATCGACGACGACCAGCACATCCTCATGATTCTTGGCCGCCGATCGCAACATCGAAGGCCCACCGATATCGATATTCTCGATGGCATCCTCGACACGGCAGTCAGGTTTGGCAATCGTCGCTTCAAAGGGATAGAGATTCACGACGACGACATCAATGGGGCCGATCCCATGTTGGGTCATCTGCTCGAGATGTGCCGGGAGTGAGCGCCGGCTCAGCAGGCCCCCGTGAATCTTCGGATGCAACGTCTTTACCCGGCCGTCGAGAATTTCTGGAGAACCGGTATAGGCGGCGACATCCGTGACCTTGACTCCGGCGTCGCGCAGCGCTTTCGCCGTACCCCCGGTGGACAAAATCTCCGCGCCAAGCGCTGCCAGTGCCTTGGCCAATTCAATGACTCCGGTCTTATCCGAAACGCTGATCAGCGCCCGCTTGATGCCGGCCATGTGTGTGCTCCTTGGAATCGTGTGTGATATGAAATGGATACGTTGATGACGAAAGGTCAGCGAAGAATAACAAATGGATGGAGCAAGTTCAAGGTGACCTGTGTGCGACTTCCGGCATCAGCCGCCCCGACAAACGTGTCATTGACGTTGATACCACCAATCGGGTAACGTTTCCCGACTAGAGGGAGCAAGCATTCCTTTACATAACCACGTATGTATGGAGGTGCGCTATGATGGCTGGCCGGTTGGTGCGGCTCATCGAGAAAAACTCCGAACAGCTTTCCCGTGAGCTCAGTGAGAAGGTCTGGAACTCTCCTCGCTGCAGTGATCTCCACAAGGTTCCACCGGACGAACTCCGAGCCCGTACCCGTGAAATCTACCAGAACCTGAACAATTGGTTAATGGACATGACCGAGGCCGAAATTGAACGGCGCTACACGGAGTTGGGCGCGCGGCGCGCCGGACAGGGCGTGGCGTACAGCCACTTCCTCTGGGCCATTACCGCCACCAAAGAGCACATGTGTGCCTTTGTCCAACGGGAAGGTTTGTCTGAAAGCGCCATGGAACTACACGGGGAGCTGGAGTTGATGCATCTCCTCAATCAGTTCTTCGATCGTGCGCTCTATTTTACTGCTGTCGGCTACGAACATGAGCGTACTCGTATCGGAACGAATCTCCGCCGACGAAAGGATGATTCCCAGAAAGTTTATCTGTAGCATCCTGACGAGTAAGACTCATACATTCCTCCACCCTGACGGGCTCACCACCAAGCGTGGGCCCACAGCCACCACCGCCACTGAGCCAGACATTTCACCAATCAGCTCCTAACCGATCGATGACAATCTGGTGAATCACTGCGTATTTGCCGATCGTTGAAAGGTAAACAGCTGCTTCTGCTACATCGAATGGATCGATCTTTTCGCTGTGTTCGATCTCTTCAGGAGACGCGTTCACCAACTCGTCCGCTACGGCCCCGGGGCAGATGGCGCTGACCTTGATGTGGTGGTCACGACCTTCATCGGCCAATGATTTGGTGAGTGCCATGATGCCATGTTTTGACGCACTGTAAGTCCCCGTGCCTTCCCACGCTTGCAATCCGGCAACACTCGACATGTTGATAATGACGCCGCCGCCCTGCCGCTTCATGTGGCGGAAACCCGCACGACAGCAAAAAAATGTGCCCCTCAGGTTGACATTCATGACCGTATCGAATGCCGGAGTACTCGTCTCTGCTATACGACTCCCTCCGCCGGTACCAGCATTGTTGACGAGAATATCGATCCGGCCATAACGGGTCACCGTGTCGGCGATCAATCGCTCAACCTGCTGCTCGTCCGCGACATCAGTCTGGATCGGCCATGCCTCTCCACCCTGCTTGTTGATGTGGGACACGGTTGCCTCACACAACGGCAACCGCCTCGCCGCGACGATCACTTTGGCTCCCTCCTGACCAAACCGAAGGGCAATCGCTTTTCCAATTCCGCTGCTACTCCCCGTAACGATGGCAACTTTGTCCTTGAGTCGTGGCATGTTGACGATGCTGCTATGACCAAGTGGCACAGGCCGCGAGAGCTTCTATCCCAGAATCAGACGGACGGATCATGGGAAGCCGTCTCTACATGTTGGTGAGTAGGTGGCATCCGCACGCGTTCATACAGTCCATGGAGTACTCCACCAGCGGCAACGGTCCTGGCCCAATTCAGCGCACATCAGGCCTGGGGTCGGGAATGAACCCGTTGCGGTTCGGCATGTCGATCCGTGGAAGACTGCGGGCATCGAGAAGAACATCCTCAGACACAATCCCATTTCGATGCAGGAGCCAGGCGACGAGCGCATAAATTTCATCCGGAGTCAGCGACTGCGGTGCAGTGAAGGGCATGGCACGACGGAGGTAGTCATACAATGTCGTGGCGTAGGGCCAATAGCTGCCGATGGTCTTGAGTGGTTTGGCGGTCCGCAAACTTCCGTGGCCGCCGACCAACACGTCATTGGGCCCTTCTTTCCCTGTCGGTCCGTGGCAACCGGCGCATTTCGTGGCAAAGATTCGCGCTCCCTGGTTGACTGTGCCTTGTCCCGGAGGCAAGCCCTGTCCATCCGGCGAAACGTCGATATTCCATAGCTGGATGTCCCGGTCTGTCGCGGGGCGACCCAGGCCATAAGCCGCGTCTTCTGGATCGGCCGACCAGACCGCCGGTGTGATCGAAAACATGAGGCCCATGAAGACGGCGAAAAAGACCGGCAAAGACTTATGCATCGATGTTCTTCACCATGCCGTTGCGTTCAACCTTCCAGCTCTGAATCCCATTGTAATGGTAGCTCGATTGAGTTCCACGTACCGTGATGAGCGACTCGCGGGTCGACTGACGATATCCCGTGTCGTCAGTACAGCGACTCTGAATAACGGTCTCTCGACCGTCCCAGCGCCATGGCAGACGAAAGCGCGTATGACACTTGGGTAACACCGGTTCCTGTAACCGTGCGGCTCGCCAGGTTTTCCCTGCGTCAATGCTAACTTCGACAGTCGTGATAGATCCTCGCCCGGCCCAAGCAAGTCCCTGAATTTCCCGGGAATCCGGGTGAAGGTTCCTCGTTT
>CAZNBG010000117.1:7878-8457 GCA_964570915.1 uncultured Nitrospira sp.
CCTGCGGGCCCGCGCCTCCAGCCATCGAGTGTGACCTCCCCTGTTGCGTGGACACCCCGCCCGTCCCAGGCCAGTCCCTGAATTTCGTGGTAGCCTGGGCCCGGTTGCTGTTGTTCGGGGGGTCTCGTGATGACGGACTTGGCATCCACGACTAGGCTGAATTGATAGGCTTTCCCATCCGGCATGAGATCCGTATATTTTGACGTCTCCCATCTCGTCATGAAGGGAGCCGATCCAAGCTTCAACCGTCTCAGCCATTTCACATTGATGTTGCCTTCGAGGCCGGGCAAAAGCAGCCGCAGAGGATATCCCTGCTCCGGCCGCAACGCTTCCCCGTTCTGGCCATAGCACACCATCGCTTCATTCAGGACTTCAGTTGTGAGGGGCACACTGCGTGCCAACACCGCTGCATCGCCTCCCTCAGCCAACATCCAGGTTGCTTCCGGCTGCATATGTGCCGCTTCCAGCAAGGTGGCGAGTTTGACGCCGGTCCATTCGCTGGTGCTCGTGAGACCGTGCAACGCCTGGACGGTTGTATCTCGAGCCTCGCCCCATCCATCCCGGCTGTTCCCGGAACAT
>CAZNBG010000118.1:0-8421 GCA_964570915.1 uncultured Nitrospira sp.
AGCGGCGGGAGCGTCGGGGCGTGCGCTATCCTCGGCAGGGCGGGGAGCGAAGCGAAGGGGGCTTGAAGAGGGGCAGGGTGCTGGTGGGGTTCGGGCCCCGGGGGGGCCACTAAGCTGTCTAAGGAATGTTTCGTCAGAGGTCGTGGTCCGGTGACGAACAATAGGTCTGACACCGAAAGGACACTCCCCATCCCAGCCCCTCCCAGGTTCCTGCGCCATGGTGTTCGTTCGTGATTCCCTTGATCGTCTGCGAAGATATTTGGAAGCTCTATCGGCTCGGCGATATTGAAGTGCAGGCGTTGCGTGGGCTGAATCTTACGATTCAGCAGGGCGAGTTTGTCGCGATCATGGGTGCAAGTGGATCGGGTAAGTCCACGCTGATGAACATTCTCGGCTGTCTGGATCAACCCACGAGGGGACAATACCGGCTAAGCGGCCAAGAAGTCGGACAGTTGAGACCTGATCAGTTGGCGGAGATTCGGAATCGAAAGATTGGGTTTGTCTTTCAAAGTTTCAACCTCATTCCCCGTACCAGTGCGGTGGAAAACGCTCAATTGCCGCTGTTTTACCGAGGACTTTCTCTGAAGGAGCAGCGTTTGATGGCATCTGCCGCGCTCCAACGTGTCGGATTGAGCGGGCGCGAACATCATGCTCCCACGCAACTTTCAGGAGGCCAACAACAACGGGTGGCGATCGCCCGGGCTCTGGTGACAGCCCCCTCGTTATTGTTGGCCGACGAGCCGACTGGAAACCTCGACACACAGTCGAGTGAGGAAATCATGGGGATTCTCGGAGGATTGAATCGGGACGGCATTACAGTCATCTTGGTGACGCACGAGATCGACATCGCCGCCTATGCTTCACGCGAAATTGTCATTAAGGATGGGTTGATCCTGAGCGATCGGGCGGCCAAGGGACGATCACATATTGTAGGAGCATAAATGTTGGCGTTCGTGTGGCTGACCATCGTCACTGCGCTGCGCATCCTCGGGCGAAACCGGCTGCGCGCGGGCTTGACCATGCTCGGGATCATTATTGGCGTCGGGGCGGTCATCGCGATGGTCAGCATCGGGGAGGGAGCCAAGCGGGCCGTACAGCGGCAAATAGCCACGATGGGTACGAACGTCATTTTTATCTGGCCCGGCTCCTATACTGCGAGTGGGGTACGCGGTGCAATGGGCAGTGCGGTGACATTGACCGTCGGAGATGCGCTGGACCTGAAGAAGAAGCTCCCACTTCTGTCCGATACGGGCTGGTATAAACGTGACCAGTCGCAGATCGTGTACGGCAACCGCAATTGGAACTGCGCGATTCAAGGCGCGTCGCCCAGTCTCCTCAGTATTCGAGACTGGTCCTTCAGCAGTGGGGGCTCCTTTACTCAGGAAGATTTGGATGGCGCAGCTCGGGTGGCGCTGCTTGGGCAGACGGTGGTTGAGAACCTTTTTGATCCTGGAGAGGAACCGGTCGGGGCGGTGATTCGTATAAGAAACGTGCCGTTTCATATCATCGGGACCCTCTCGCCGAAAGGGCAGTCCCCTCAGGGATGGGATCAGGACGATGTCGTGATCATTCCGTTCAGTACGGCCGAGCGGAAAGTGTTTGGAACGCTCTTTCTTGGATCGGTGACAGCCATAGTCGCATCCACGGATCGAACCGAAGATTTGCCGGACGCGGCAGAACAAATTCGAGACCTCATGCGGTCTCGTCATCGTTTACAGAGTGGGCAGCCCGCAGATTTTACGATCCGCACGCTGGTCGATATCGGGCAGGTCCAGGAGGGGACCAGTCAAACCTTGACGGTCATGTTGATGGCGATTGCCTCTATCTCACTGTTCGTCGGTGGAATTGGCATCATGAACATTCTGCTGGTTTCTGTGACCGAACGAACGAGAGAGATCGGCGTGCGTCTGGCAGTCGGGGCAAAGCGGCGACATATCATGATGCAGTTCCTGATCGAGGCGATGACCCTCAGCGTGGTTGGCGGCTGCATCGGTATCCTCTTTGGAATTCTGAGCGCCCGCTTGACGACGGTAATTGCCGGCTGGCCGACCATTATTTCGAGCGACACGGTTCTAGTTGCGTTTGCCTTTTCCGTCGTGGTGGGCCTCTTCTTTGGTCTATATCCAGCCAATAAAGCTGCTCGGCTCAATCCCATCGAAGCGTTGCGCTACGAATAGGGGTGGCGATCCGCAGCGGGCATTCCTCCCTCACATATCCATCGTGACGATTGTTTCGATGACACGCGGCCGAGATTCGTCAGTTTGACATGACAGATCGACGACAAACGGTGCCGGGTATTGAATCCCTTCTGACTGGTGAGTAATGGAAATGATCGGTTGGTGTAGCTTTTCCGGGTTGAGTTCTGTGACCACCGCCAACTCCTGTGTATTCAGCCGCACGCGACTATGAACCGGGTATATGCCGACTCTCGCGATAAAGGACGACAAAATTCGATGATCCAGCAGGCCCTGTTGAGTCGCTTGGTACAAGCGTTGAAACGCCTGGTAGGGAGTAAGGGGAGAAGCTCCGCCGAATCCGGTGATCAGTTCATCGTATTGATCCGCAATCATCAGGATACGTGTACGATCCGGCAAAGATTGTTCTGGCGTCTCGCTTGGGTCGCGGCGATCGACGAGATCAGTATGATGGTTGGCGATGAGGTCCAAGATGGCGGGGTCGACTCCACCTTGTCGCTGTAATGTGAGAACTGCGAGACGGGGATGCGTCTCAAATTCTTGCCGGTCGGCTCGGCCAAGATCGGAATCGCCATGAACACGGCGGACAACGGCCGGCCGGATCTGCAAGAGTCCAATGTCATGGAGTAGCGCGGCGATAGCAAGCTCCTGCAATTCCAGAGGGTTGAATTGAAATGCCTGGCCTATGACCAGTGAAAAGGTACAGGTGGCCAGCGCATGTCGACTGAGCGTGGAGTCACCGTTCCGGTTCTGACTCAATGCCATGAAAATGGCGGAGTTGGTGAGCGTTCTCATGACGATCGTGATTTCTTGAACCGCCTCGGCCGCTTGCTGAGGATTGACTGTCCCTGTTTTGGCGATGTTCACAAAAACGGATTGTACGGCTTGATCCAACTGTTGTTTAGCCCGCTTCGCTTGGGCAAATTCTTCGTTCAGCTGGGCCAGAGCCTTGGTTCGCTTGAGAATTGTGGAATCGGTTATCTCAGATACAGATGGAGGTGTATTCGATGCCGGCTGCGGCGGGGAAGCCGCGCCTCGGTCGGGATCGACATCGACCATCTTCACCCCTGCTCGCGCCAGCTTTGTGATTTGCGATGTGTGCTCAACCAGGAATGAATGGCGGAGAAAGGGCGAGCGAAACCATGGGAGGTCCAGCCCTGCGACGTACATGCCGATTTGTAGCTCAAGAACGGGAACGCGTATCTTTGCCATCGGGATATGGGCGGTGCATGAAACAGGGCTCAAAGGAATACGCTTCAGTATCGGTAAGATTGGAGAGAACTGTAGCGGAGCGATCGTTACGGCAGGCCGTCAGGTTGAGTGACGATGAATGAGAGAGAGACTTCGATGCGAGGGTTGGTTTTGTCGACATGTTTGTAGAGATGGGTTTCGACGATGCGATTATCGTTTACGCCGAGGCCTTCGCATACGGCATCTTGGGCGATCTTGAGGCCGCCGTCGAGGTCGCGTCGTAATGAGGACGCGAAAAAGAATCGGATTGAGAGCGCCAGGGGCTCGGATCGGAGCCGATTCTGGAAGGAGCGTCTGGCAGGAGACTGGATAAACGCGAGCCACACTTGTTGGCGGACCTGCGTTTTATATGCGCGTCCGGCAGAGGAGAGCAAACGGCGTCCATTCACCGTCGCATACTGATGGTTGATGCTGGGGGGGACAGGCAGCGTGACGGTAAGTGTGTCTGACATGGAGAGTGGCGGAAGCGAATGCTCCCGGACAGTTATTTAGTTCGAAGGGTATTGATTTGGCGCCAGGGCTGCATTGTTCCGAACTGGTGGTGTGCGCGGAGACGATGGAAGTCTTCCATCCGTGTGACGGGAAACTGTGCGAAGGGACAATCTCGATGAATGGAAATTCCGGCGAAGTCGGTTGGGAGGCATGGAGCTGAACTAGAGCAGGTTCAGGATCTTTGCCACGTTCTGGTCATAACGGTCTTCTGCGCGAGCAATATACCGCCGCCATTCGCTTGGATTCCAGATTTCCATTTTGTGATACAGGCCGACCAGGATGATCTCCTGGTCTTCATCGACCGGTACGAGCTTGCGTAAGCGACCCGGGATCAAGATTCGCCCGGTTTTGTCGATGTCCGATGAGCCGGCTTCGGAAACGACAAAGTGCATGAAGAGGCGGCTTTGGTCTTCGTCCAAAGAAGCTTTCGTGCGTTCGAGGACTTTCTCCCATTCTTTCGTTGAATAGATCAACAACGATTGCTCAGGCCCTTTGAGAAACATGACGGCCTGGCCTTCGGCTTCGATCTGCTCACGGATCGGTGAGGGGACGATGAACCGTCCTTTCTCATCAACCTTACAAAGGTACTCACCGGCGAACATATTGATATCCTAGTTTAGGAATTCACGGCGGTTCTGGTTCGGTCGCGGATCCACTGCTCTAAGTCCGAGCGCACAAATCGCCATTCTTTTCCGAGCTTGAAGGCGGGAATCTGCCGGCTCCTCAGATAGCGATAGAGCGTACGTTGAGTGATCTTGAGGTAACGGCATGTTTCTGTTGCCGTCATCAGTTCGCTCTTTGGCGTCCTGCTCATTACTCCACCTGCCACAAGGGCTGAGAATGTGCATACTGCCTCCAGTATGTGGGTATTCTAGATATCGCTGCGGGAATGTCAAGTGAAAATATATGACAGGACATGTCAAAGGCCGTCGATATGGTCAATTGCTCCTTTGTCAGATCCGGCATGAGTTCAACCTCCCGTATTATTCAGAAAGGATAAGGGTGCTGGGAGAGGAGACGGTCGGGAACGAGATGTGAATCCACGGTTCGCCCCAAGGTGAGCACGAATACGTCGGCGGATCCCGCTCTGCGCAAAGTCTTCGCACATTCGTTTACCGTCGTGCCGGTCGTAAAGACGTCGTCGATCAGCAGAACGCATCTCTTGACGATCGCCTCGGGGCGTAGCACTGAAAAAGCTCGGCGAAGGTTTTTCAGTCGACGCTTCCGAGATAATGTGGTTTGGGCCGGAGTGTGAGCGGTTCGGACCAAATTGGTGTACGAGACAGGAATGTCCAGATAGCGCCCTATCCGATCGGCGAGCAGCAGGGACTGATTGAATTCCCGCTGCCGGAGTCGCTCACGATGCAGAGGCACAGGCATGATCACATCCACGAAATCAAGCTGAGGAAGCCGGTCGGTCATGAGGGCGGATAGTGGGGTGGCCAGGGAGACCTTGCCCTGGTACTTAAAAAGGCAGAGGGCATCTTGAAGCGGAGGCCTGTAGGGGTACAGCGTCCAGGCTCTTGTATAGGAAGGCGGACGCTCGGCACAGGACTGACACACATGGTTTGGGCTGTAGGTCGTGGCAACGGCAGAAGGAAAAGGACGGTCGCAACGAGAGCATTGAGCGGCAGGCATGAGCGAGATCGTGTTCCAGCAGTTCCCGCAAAAGTGAGGGACCGGATCATCCCCCAGCAGGCAACCACAGCTCGAACAATGAATCGGTAGGAGAAACCGTATAACACGGCGTAGAAGACCTGGGACCAATTCTGACATTCGCCTGTCCATCGATTGACCGCGATCAGTACCTCATCTCTATTTAGGGTGAAGTACCCATCTGTGTCAAGGTTGAGGCCCTCTGATACGTTGTGTTATAGGAATACGAATTGCCTGAGAAGAGAGCGGCCTGCTGGTGGAGAAGACGGCACTACTATGGTCACATTGAGGCAACTTTCGAAAACCTATTCCCGTGGCGAGGCCGAGGTCACGGCCTTGCAGGACGTGAATTTGGAGATTCAGTACGGTGAGTTCTGTGCCTTCGTAGGGCCCAGTGGGTGCGGAAAAAGCACGCTCCTAAACCTCGTTGCGGGTCTGGACATGCCGACCTCTGGGGAAATCGTGCTCGATGGACGATCCACCACTAACCTGACCAGCTACGAATGGACCACGATCAGGCGTGAAACAATCGGGATCGTTTTTCAAGCCTTCCATTTGGTTCATGGCTTGACGGCGGAAGAGAATATTGCGCTACCCTTGATGCTGCGAGGTGAACCGGGAGGAGAGATCGAAAAACGGGTAGACGAAATGTTGGGCAGAGTAGGAATGGGTCACCGTCGTCGGCATCGACCGGCCGAACTGTCCGGCGGAGAACAACAACGAATTGCGATCGCGCGAGCGTTGGCGCATCGACCGCGCCTGCTTTTGGCTGACGAGCCGACGGGAAATATCGATTCTCACCAGGGGGCGGACATTATGACACTTATTCGAGAATTGGCGGAATCCGGCGGACAGACCGTTCTGTTGGTAACCCACAGCTCGCAGGCGGCGCAATCCGCCGACTATACGTGGACCATGCGGGATGGACGGCTGGTCTCCCGTATCGAACGCACCACTGATCTGGTCGCTCCATGATGAATCTGTCTACGACCATAGCCGGCGTCACCTTTCCAAGCTGTTTCATGAACGCAGCCGGCGCGTTGTGTGTCACGCGAGATGAACTCGTGGCGTTGGCCAAGTCCGGTTCCGGAGCCATCGTCACCAAGTCGATGACGATGGCAGCGCGCCAAGGTAACCCTGAGCCTCGGTATCATGGATTTCCAGGGGGATCGATCAATTCGATGGGGCTCCCCAATCTTGGCTATAAAGCGTATGCCGAGTTGATTCCCGAGCTCAAACGGTTTGGAAAGCCCGTCATAGCCAGTGTGGCCGGACTCGGCGAAGAGGATTTTCCGACGATTGCTGAGATCATCGATGCGGCCAAACCGGATCTTATTGAAGTCAATCTCTCGTGTCCGAACATTCCCGGTAAACCTCAAATCGGCTACGACCACGAGGCTTCCGAGCGGCTGTTGAAGAAGGTCCGCCGCAAGATCACGGTACCGATGGGGGTCAAACTGCCGCCCTACTTTGATCCGGCACATCATGAGGTCATGGGCGCTGTGCTTGGGCGGTGTGGAGTGGACTTTCTCAACATGATCAATTCGGTCGGCAATGGTTTGGTCGTCGATCCGGATCGTGAAACCGTCGTGATTAAGCCGAAAGGTGGATTCGGAGGCTTAGGCGGACGACTCATCAAGCCGGTCGCGCTGGCCAACGTCCGCGCCTTCTATAAATTGTTTGAGGGGAAGATGCCGATCATCGGCACCGGCGGGATCGTCGAGGGCGTTGATGCCTTCGAACACTTCCTGTGTGGTGCGTCAGCCGTTCAAATCGGCACGGTGCTGGTAGAGGAAGGGCTGGATGTCTTTGGCCGACTTGAAGCGGAACTGGCCGCTGTGTTGAGGAAGAAGGGATATCAATCAATTCAGGAGTGCCGCGGGCGACTCAAAGAAATGTGAGGTTACTTGGTGCCGAAGTTGCGCGGCAATAGGTTCTGCTGCAGTGCCTGACGCAAGAGTTGGGCGACGTTCCGAACGTTGAGTCGGCGCATCAGGTTGAAACGATGAACTTCGACTGTCCGAACACTGATGTCCAGCGAGGTGGCAATCTCCCGATTCGTATGGCCGAGCGCAACCAATCGTAGGCTCCCGCGCTGGGCGGGAGTGATATGGGGATGGGGTTTGAAGCGGCGATTCGGTTGTTGGAGCTGCAGTGTCGCGGCATCCTGCTTTTTTGGCATCGGGACTCCTTATCGACTGTAGTGGGCAGTCTAGCAAATGAGAGAAATCGTGTAAATGAAACTGCCGATATGTGCAGACACCATCTTGACCTTCGATCCCTCGCAAGGCATCAAATGAGGCCATTTCTGCGTGCCGTGGTTCTCCTCCAACTCAATGTCCACATTCGTTAAGGTGGTTGCGCTTATACTCCTTTCCCATCTGAGGCAGTGGCCGTTACGTACGCTGCTGACCATCGTCGGAGTGGCGCTCGGAGTTTCGGCGTCCGTAGCGGTACGGACTGCGAATGTCGATGTGTTGCGTTCATTCGAACAGGCGGTGCTGACGGTGGCGGGTCCGACCACCTTGGAAGTGTCTGGGAACGAGACCGGACTCGATGAACAAGTCATTACTCGGATACGAACAGTCCCCGGCGTGACGTCGGCCTCACCGGTCATTCTACAAACGGCGGTGCGGGTGAGCGAAGACCGGCCGGACAGCGCGATCCAGGTGTTGGGGCTCGATCTGCTGGCCGAACTCAATACACGTGGGTTTCGAGTAAGCCAGCCGACGACGGAAAGCCGGCTGATGGACATGATTCATCCGCAGCCAGTGTTTTTGGGAGCGAATTTTGCGAGCGAGTGGAATTGCTCGGGCGAGTAACAGGG
>CAZNBG010000119.1:0-8418 GCA_964570915.1 uncultured Nitrospira sp.
GCAGTCTTGCCCGCACCCAAATCACCAATCAATGCAAGCGCTTCACCTCCGCGGAGCAGCTGACCGATGACATGCCCAAACCATTCTGTCTCCCCGACAGACGACAGGATGAGATTGAGGGCGTCGGCAGATCTAGCCATAGGAAGGCCGTCACACAGGATCGTTCCATATCGGACTGGATTGGATCGGCGTAGCCTCCTGGATGAGCTTGAGGGCATAGGGAATCTGCTCGATCACGTCTCCCGCAATCATCCCGGCTTGCCCCTTGCTGGCTGCGGCCAAATCGCCGGCAGCTCCATGCAGGTAGGTCGCCGTACAGGCAGCCTCCCACGAGGGCAGGCCTTGGGCAAGAAGTCCGACCATCATGCCGGTCAACACATCGCCTGTTCCTGCAGTCGCCATCCCTGGGTTGCCGGTCGAACAGACGGCGGCGATTCCATCTGGTCGTGCGACAACGGTTCTGGCTCCTTTTAAGACGACGAACAATCCTCGCTCTCGCGCAAAGCGGGTGGCGGTACCGATCCGATCGCTGTTAATGGTGTGAGGCGTGGATTCCGCCTCCAGTCGCGCCATCTCCCCGGGGTGAGGTGTAATAATCGGTGGTGTCTTAGAGGATGCTAGGTGTGCGGTACGCCCAGTCAACGCGTTCAGTGCATCCGCGTCCAGCACAGTGGGTCGGTCGAGTTGTTTCGTCAGGGCCTGCACCAGTTCAACCGTTTCGGGATGAGTGGAGAGCCCTGGACCGATGGCAATGGCGGTTCTGGCTGTCATGAACGAGACGAGCCGTTCCAATGCGGTTCGTGCAAAGGTCCGTGCCTTGGTTTCGGGCATTGGAACCGTCATTGCTTCCAACAGTTTTGCTTCCAAGACATCGTTGACACTCGAAGGGGTGGCGACGGTCACCAGGCCGGCGCCGACACGAAGGGCCGCTCGTGCAGCCATGGCTGCGGCGCCGGTCTTTCCGACAGACCCGGCTATGATACCCGCATGGCCGAATGTCCCTTTGTGACTCGATGGTTGCCGCCGAGGCAGGTACGACTGCACGACATTCTGGGTTATCAAGGTGATTCGGCTCCCCACGGCGTCGATGTAGGCTGGTGGAATTCCGATATCGACGATGGTGACATCTCCGGCAAGATCGATCCCATGGCTTTGATAGAGACCTAATTTCGGCAACCCGAAGGTCACGGTGAGCGCGGCGCGCACAGCCCGGCTTAGGATGGCTCCGGTATCAGCATGGAGCCCGGATGGAAGGTCAACAGCCACCACGGGACGATTGGCCTCATTGATGCTATCAATGGCATCCGCATAGCGCCCCGTTACAGCGGAGGAAAGGCCTGTCCCAAGAAGTGCGTCGATGAGGACGTCACTGTCCTGCAACAGCAGCTGTGCCTGGGCTTTGGACGTATAGGTATGGACAGAGGATTTGCCTGCGCCGCGCACGAATTGCCGATACATGGTTGCGGCATCGCGGCTCAGTTCGGAGACGGGTGCCATGACGAGCACGTGCACGTTCGCATGGCGTCGACGGAGGAGACGGGCTGCTACGAATCCGTCACCGCCATTGTTCCCTTTGCCGCAGATAACGGTGATCGTCTTACCGCGCGCGGGTCCCAGTCGTGCCTCAAGGCATGAGACGACACCCGACCCGGCGCGTTCCATCAACGTGGTTGCAGGGATGTGAGCTTCTGAGATCGTTCGGTGGTCGAGCTCCTGCATCTGTGCCGCGGTGACGATCTTCGTCATGAGGAACCGAGGTTGGTGAACGGACGGACCCAGTGGGTCAACGACATCGGATTAACTCAGCAAGGTCTTCATTTCTTTCACGGCTTGTACGAGACCGACGAGGACGGCGCGCGCGATAATGCTATGCCCGATGTTGTATTCAACGATTTCGGGAATATGTGTCAGGCGCTTGATATTGCGGTAGTTCAGGCCATGCCCGGCATTGACCCCGATGCCGAGCTTGTAGGCCAGCTTCGCAGCCTGGGTGATCGCTTCGAATTCCGCATCGGCCTCTTTTGAACGGGTGGCATTCGCATATCGGCCCGTATGCAATTCCACGAAATCGGCCGCAATTTTGTGCGCGGCCTTGATTTGATTCAGATCCGGCTCGATAAAGACACTGACCGGAATCCCGCCGTTATGTAAAAGCGTCACAATGCCCTGGATTCGTTCCCGTTGTCCCGCGACGTCGAGGCCTCCTTCAGTCGTGAGTTCTTGTCGTTTCTCGGGCACTAAGGTCACGAGGGCCGGCTTGATGGTCAGTGCAATCTTTGCCATCTCCGTGTCCGCCGCCATCTCAAGATCGAGTTTTGTGCGGACTATCTCTCGAAGGAGCTGAAGATCGCGGTCTTGGATGTGCCGTCGGTCTTCCCGCAGGTGGACGACCAGGCCGTCTGCACCGGCCAGCTCAACAAGCACCGCCGCTGCCAACGGATCCGGATCGGTTCCTCCGCGGGCCTGTCTCAAGGTTGCCACGTGGTCGATGTTCACGCCTAGTCGAGCCATCCGCTCTCCTTCATGCAGTCTGCGGGGAATTGCGATGCGAGACAGACGAGAGATGAAAATCAACGGTATTAGTAGCAGAAAGGAACGAGACGGAGCAAGGATGGGTTTTTCGATGTGCCACGAACTCCAAGAGGCGCCGATGTCCCTGGCGATTTCAGAAGCCCATAGAAAATGAGGCAAATTGACTCGTTCGGGGCCCTCCATTAGAATAAGCACTTCTCATGTCTCCTCACTCGTTCATTGCGATGAGCCGGTTGAGAACGATCTAGAAACAGTCAAAGGAAGTTCATGGGGTTGGGCGACGGTTTTTATCGAATCAAGCGACTCCCGCCGTATGTGTTCGCGCAGGTTCAATCCCTCAAGCTTGAGGCTCGACAACACGGCGAGGACATTATCGATTTTGGGATGGGCAACCCCGATCAACCCACCCCGCCGCATATCGTCGAGAAGATGTTAGAGGCAGCACGAAAAGGAAGGAATCATCGCTATTCAGCGTCACGCGGGATCACGAAACTGCGGCATGCCATTTGTGGATGGTATAAGCGAAACTATGATGTCGATTTGGATCCGGATACGGAGGCGATCGTCACCATTGGGTCAAAAGAGGGTCTGGCGCATCTTGCTCTGGCCACGATTGGTCCGGGTGATGTCGTTCTGACCCCGACTCCTACCTATCCAATCCATATGTACAGCTTCATCATAGCGGGTGGCGAAGTCCGTGGCATCGAACTCCGGCAGGACAGCGACTTTTTCGAAGATCTGACGCACGTCTATCGGCAGACCTTTCCCCGTCCGAAGATTCTCGTCATCAACTTTCCCCACAATCCAACCACGGCAGTTGTGAATCTGGAGTTTTTCAAGAAAATCGTGGCCTTTGCCAAGGAGCACAATGTCATCGTCATCCATGACCTTGCCTATGCTGATCTCGTGTTCGACGGCTATAAGGCGCCGAGCTTTCTTCAGATCCCAGGCGCGAAAGACTGCGGTGTGGAGTTCTACACCTTATCTAAGGCCTACAACATGCCGGGCTGGAGAGTGGGGTTTTGTGTGGGCAATCGAGAGGTCGTCGGAGCTTTGGCGAAAATCAAAAGCTACCTCGACTATGGCATTTTTCAACCTCTTCAAATCGCCAGCGTGATCGCGTTGAATGGTCCTCAGGACTGCGTCAAGGAGACCGTTCTGCGATACCAGAAACGGAGAGATGTGCTGGTCGGTGGGCTCAATCGGATCGGCTGGCAGGTCGCGAAGCCCTTGGCCACGATGTTCGTGTGGGCACGCATCCCCTTGCCCTATCGCCATATGGGCTCGTTGGAGTTTTCAAAGCTCTTGCTCAAGGAGGCAAAAGTGGCGGTCTCGCCGGGGATCGGGTTCGGCGAAGGCGGCGACGAATATGTGCGATTCGGCCTGGTGGAAAACGAACATCGCACCAGGCAAGCCGTTCGAGGAATCCGCAAGGCCCTCAAGCTCGATGGGGGCGAAGAATGACATCGCGTATCGGAGTCGGGATTGTGGGGTTCGGTACGGTCGGGACCGGCGTCGCCAGGACCCTCCTGAACAATGCGTCACTGATCACCCGTCGCGTCGGTGTGCCGGTCGACCTTATTCGCGTGGCGGATCTGGACATCGTGAGAGATCGGGGGATCGCACTGGGCTCCGGTCTCTTGAGCACCGATGTCACACAAGTCCTCACTGACCCCCACGTCGATATTGTGATCGAACTCATCGGTGGATACGAGACCGCCAAGCGAGTCATCCTGGATGCGATTGCCGCCGGGAAGCATGTGGTCACGGCGAATAAAGCGCTCTTAGCCCTCCACGGAGAGGAAATTTTTGACGCCGCCACACGCAAGAATGTAGATGTGGGATTTGAGGCGAGTGTCGGCGGCGGTATTCCTATCATTCGGGCGTTGACGGAGGGGCTCGCCGGCAATACGATCGAATCCATCTACGGCATCATCAATGGGACATCCAACTATATTTTGTCGAAAATGACTCATGAGGGGCACAGTTTCAAAGAGATCCTCCAAGATGCCCAACGAGCCGGTTATGCCGAGGCCGATCCGACGTTTGATGTCGCCGGGATCGATTCGGCGCATAAACTCGCCATTCTCGTCAGTCTTGCCTATGGGACACCGGTCAACTTTAAAGACATTTATACGGAAGGGATTACAAACCTCACGCCGACCGATATCGCGTACGCCAAACAATTCGGCTATACGATCAAGTTGTTGGGGATCGCGAAACTCGTGGATGGAGAAATTGAGGCTCGGGTTCATCCCACGATGCTTCCTTCCAATTCGCCCATCGCGCAAGTCGAAGATGTGTACAATGCGATCCAGCTGGTCGGTGATGCCGTCGGTGATGTCGTGCTGTATGGGCGTGGCGCCGGATCCATGCCGACCGGCAGCGCTGTCGTCAGCGACATAATCGCGATCGGACGGAATCTGCGCAAAGGCGCCGTCGGTCGAGTACCGGTCGCGTCGTTTCAGCAGGATCAGCGACGACCGCTTCGGCTGAGATCGATGGAAGAGATCAGTTCACTCTATTATCTGCGGTTTACCGTTGTGGATCGACCCGGCGTATTGGCGCAGATCGCGGGGGAGTTGGGGTGCTGTGGAATTAGCATATCCTCTATGGTGCAACAAGGACGCCGTGAAGGGCAAACGGTGCCAGTGGTCATCAAGACGCATACCGCAAAGGAACGTGATGTGCAAACCGCGCTCCATGAAATCAACCGGAAGGCGTTCGTCTCCGAACCGACGACGCTCATTCGTGTCGAAGGCAAGGACGAGTGACCGATGAATCGCTGGCGTGGAGTCATTGAAGAGTATCGCAAGTTCCTCCCTGTGACGGAAAGAACTCCCGTTATCAGCCTGGGAGAGGGCAACACGCCTCTGATTCGTGCCACGAGATTGGCCAAGGCGATCGCACCAGGAGTTGAACTCTACCTGAAGTTTGAGGGCGTCAACCCAACCGGGTCGTTCAAAGACCGCGGGATGACCTTGGCCATCTCGAAAGCAGCGGAAGGCGGCGCACGGGCTGTCATGTGCGCGTCGACTGGCAATACGTCCGCCTCGGCCGCGGCATACGGGGCTCGAGCCGGGTTATCCGTTTACGTATTGATTCCCGCCGGTAAGATCGCTATGGGCAAGCTGTCCCAGGCGATGATGCATCAGGCGACGGTCATTCAGATCGAAGGCAACTTTGATCAAGCCCTGGCGCTTGTCAAGGATTTTTCGGCCTCACTGCATATCGAGTTGGTGAACTCGGTGAATCCGTTCAGAATCGAAGGTCAGAAGACGGCCGCCTTTGAGGTCTGCGATCAACTCGGAGACGCGCCGACCGTTCACGTGCTCCCGGTCGGGAACGCTGGGAATATCACGGCCTATTGGCAGGGATACAAAGAATATCGCGCGGCGAATCAGACCATGAGAGTGCCCCGCATGATGGGATTTCAGGCTGCAGGCGCTGCTCCGATCGTATTGGGGAGAGTCGTCGAACAACCGCAAACTGTTGCGACCGCAATACGAATCGGTAATCCCGCCAGCTGGGCTTCGGCGTTGAAGGCCGTGGAGGAATCGGCAGGCGCGATCGATATGGTGACGGATGAGGAGATTCTCCAAGCCTACACGACGGTGGCGGCCACCGAAGGAGTCTTTTGTGAACCGGCATCGGCCGCGTCCGTCGCCGGCGTGGCGAAGCTGCACCAGGCCAAAGTTCTACGAGAAGGAGAGACGGTCGTATGTACGCTGACAGGGCATGGTCTGAAGGATGCCGATACGGCAATTGGTGTGTCGAGACAACCACAAACGGTCAAGGCGACGCGCGACGACGTGGCCCGTCTGTTGAAGGTCTGAAAGGCGTGTGGATCTCATGAAGTATGTGATCGTGCACGCCGGCGGAATGGCAGACCACCCGCAACCGGAACTAGGTGGCAGGACACCACTGCAAGCGGCCGCGACGTCCCATCTGGATCAACTCGCGCAGAGCGGAGAACTCGGCCGGCTCCTGATTTCCGCCGAGGGCATTCGACATGGAAGTGGATTGGTCGGTTCGGCGATTCTCGGGTACGACCCGAAAAAGTTTTATCCAGGGCCGGGGCCGCTGGAAGCAGCGAGTTTAGGCGTGTCTGTGACGGAACACGATGTCGTGTATCGCTGTACGATGGTCACCTTGCGTCCGGAGGGTGGCAAAGGTGGTGAGATCAAGAAATTGGGGCCGCACGTGATTATGGACGATGCCACGGCCGGCTTAATCGAGACCGATGAGGCTCGCGAATTGATCGAAGCGATCAATGAAGAGCTCGGTTCCGAAACCATCCAGTTCTATCCGGGAGCAGGTCATCGCCATCTGATGGTATGGGTGAATGGAAAGCCGCGAGCCATCTGCAACGACCCGCAGACCATACTGGGGCAATCGCTCGCCGATGCGTTGCCTACGGGAGATGGCGCAGACATTTTGCGGAAGCTCATGGACACCGCACATCTTATCCTGCGGGATCATTCCGTCAACGAGGAACGGATGGGGGCAGGGAAGAAACCGGCAAACTGTGTGTGGTTGTGGGGTGAAGGACGAGCCGTTATGTGGCCGAGTTTGGTCGAAAAACATGACATTTCAGGGACGGTCGTGTCGACCAGTGATGTCTATCGCGGTGTTGGAATTTGCGCCGGCCTCGAGGCGGTGGATCCCGAAAGGCTGCCCGGCGGTGATCTTCGCACCATGGCGACGGTGGCCCTGGAGGAGTTCGCCAAGAAGGATTTCGTCTATGTCCACGCCGAATTAACGGACGAGATCACACATAGTACGGATATCAAGGCCAAAGTTCGTGGTATCGAAGAGTTCGATCGCAACCTTGTTGCCCCGTTAATGGAAGGGTTGGCCAGACAAGGCCCCTATCGTTTTCTCGTCCTATGCGACTATGCCGCAGCCACGGAAGATCAGGCGTTTTATGCGTTTGGTGAAGGAAGTGAAAAAGGTTCGGAAACGGTCGGTCGCCGCTTCACAGAGGCCGATGCGTTCGCCGCGAACATGCCTGCCCGTGACGCCACCAAGTTTACAAACAAGTTCTTCTTAAAGCACTGACGACCGTGGCACTGATCGTCCATAAATACGGCGGGACTTCGGTCGGAACGATTGAGCGAATACACCGTGTTGGTGACCGCGTGGCGCAGACGCAGCGGGAAGGAAATCGAATTGTGGTCGTGCTCTCTGCGATGAGCGGTGAGACAGATCGACTCATCAAGCTGGCACATGAGGCGACGGCCGCTCCCGATGAACGCGAATTGGACATGCTGCTTTCAACGGGAGAACGAGTCACCATCGCGCTATTGGCGATGGACTTGCGGGGGCGAGGCGTCAATGCCCGGTCCTTTACGGGCCGGCAGGTCGGCATCATGACCGACAGCGCCCATACCAAGGCGCGGATTGCGCGAGTGACGGCGGATCGCATCCGCGAGGCCCTGGAGCAAGGGGTAGTTCCCATCGTGGCCGGCTTCCAGGGGATCAATGAGCATTCGGATGTGACGACGCTTGGACGGGGGGGGTCCGATCTCTCGGCGGTCGCATTGGCGGGGGCTCTGGAAGTGGCAGGCTCGGAGGTTGTCTTGACTGGGAGGCACATGGAGACTCTGGCACCTGTGGCAGGCGCAATCAGGGAAAAGACTGGGCGACGCATTGTGCCTATTGAAATGGATATGGGAAATCTGCACAGTATCCGCGCTACTGTCGACGCAGTACTGGAGGAGTTTGGACGCCTGAATATCTTGGTGAACAACGCGGGCATTAATTCTAGGATGCCAGCAATCGAATATACAGAGGAAGCCTGGGACTCAGTGACGAACGTTAATGTTAAGGGAGCGTTTTTTATGGCTCAGGCCTGTGGAAAGACAATGATTGAACGACGGAACG
>CAZNBG010000120.1:0-4063 GCA_964570915.1 uncultured Nitrospira sp.
ATATTAAGTGGTTACATTAAGACAAGTTTGACTGTACCCAAGATGGAAATGATGTCCGTGACCCCCGCTCTTCCCAAAACGATTCGTTCCCCAAAAGGAAACCCCGCGCACAAGGAACCCCCACTGCCAACCCCCTATCTGGCCACAAGGATCCATTCGTGTCCGCCTATAGCAATGGATCATGGATTCTTTATGACAGTGGTTATCGAGCCATCCCGGCCCACCTCAAGCCGCATCCCCAGATTAGCCTGAATCTCAGGGACAATTCTGTTCTCGATCAGAGCAGAAAGTTGATCCGGGTATGGAAATTCCTCAATGTAGAACCGATCGAAGTTGAGCTGCCAACTGTGCCGGCCATTGTGAAATACAAACAACTGTCCCCGGTTGAGGTCCTCACGGTCTCGGACATCCTCGAACCTCGCAGTGAGGCACGTCCGAATGATGTCAAGTTTCTCCTCATAAGTCATAGCCGCCTCTCTTACTGTCAGAAGGTAGCTCAACGGACGAACAGACTCAATACGCACTCATGCCCATAGAGCACTCGTCGCACAAGGAAACCTCAACGACCGACCATGCAACGAATATGAAGCTAGGTTCTGAGGTGGAGGACCGGCAGGGAACGATGAGCATAGAGCGGCTCCCACGTTTCACATTTCTGGCAGTTGCCAACCCAAGTGGTCACGAGGGGCGTGTTGCCGGGAGATACTTCCGCATAGCACTTCCGGCAGAGGAACCTTATATGAGGTTGGTTCATGCGCAACCTTTCTGTCTGAAAGACTTAAGTATACCCCACAGGGCCGAAATTCTTTGGCGAGAAGCCTGGCGAAAGAAAGTGTCGCAATTACAGGTATATAGGGCCTGTGCGTGGCGTGGCTCCAGCCGGGCCGAAGAGTGCCCCCGGAAACTGAGGTATGGACTCACCCCACCAGAACGCCCCCGCTCTTCCCAAAACAATTCGCTCCCAAAAGGAAACCCCGCGCCAAAGGAAACCCGATCTATCATGAAATGGCTGGCGTGAGAGGACACGATCGATGTCCTAGCCATAGATAAGCTGCCCCGTCGAATCGAGGAAGGGTACCGCTAGAGAGACTACCAGGTTACCCCCCTTGCGGCTGAGTGTTATCGTTGTCACACAGACGAGAGAGTGGGTGACTGAGTGTCTGTAAACAAGGGTCACAAGGGACTAAGAGCGACGCGAAAGCGAGCCCGTCCTACCACGAAGGCCGTCCGATATGCCGTCGTGGGATTAGGCCACATTGCCCAAGTTGCTGTACTTCCGGCATTTGCCCATGCCAGGAATTCCAAACTCGTGGCACTCATCTCGAATGATTCCCGCAAATTAAAACATCTTGGGCGACAGTATGGCGTGTCCCATCAGGCGTCCTATGCGGAGTATGAAAAATGTCTGAAAGAAGGCGCAATCGATGCCGTCTACATTGCGCTTCCGAATAGCCTGCATTGTGACTTTGCCGTGCGTGCCGCACGGGCGGGGGTTCATGTCCTCTGTGAAAAGCCCATGGCCGTCACGGAGCAGGAATGCCGAAACATGATTCACGCCGCGGAGAAAACAGGCGTCAGACTCATGGTGGCCTATCGGCTGCATTTCGACGAAGCCAATATGAGCACGGTCGAGCTGGCGCAATCGGGCAAGCTGGGTGATCTGCGGTTGTTCAGCTCGATCTTCACGATGCAGGTGCGGCCAGGGGATATCCGCGTCAAGGCCACGCTGGGCGGAGGATCCTTATATGATATCGGAGTCTATTGTATTAACGCTGCCCGGTACGTGTTTCAGGAGAATCCTGTCGAAGTGAGCGCCTATGTCGTCCGAGGCACCGATCGGAGATTTCGTGAAGTCGACGAAATGGTCGCCGTCTGGTTGCGGTTTCCGGATGACCGGTTGGCCACATTTATCTGCAGCTTCGGGGCGGCCGATGCGTCCTCCTACGAAGTGGTGGGAACGAAGGGACAGGTGAGGCTATGTCCAGCGTTCGAATACATCGGACGCCTTGAGCAGCAACAGGTGGTGAATGGAACAAGCCGATCACGTCTGTATCAGGCCGGCGATCAATTTGCTGCCGAGCTGCAGTACTTTTCAGACTGCATCCTGCGGAACAACGTCCCAGAGCCATCCGGTTGGGAGGGACTCATTGATGTCATCATCGTTCAAGCCCTCTACCGTTCAGCCAGAACGCGCCGTCCCGTTCGATTGTCGTTACCGAAAAAGAAGGAGTGGCCCTCTGCCGATCAGATTATCCGGCGGCCGCCAGTTTACAAGCCGAAGCTGATCAATGTCAAATCTCCTTCTCTGTAGCGTGCCCAAAGAACGAACGGTCCGCAACCTCAATGACAAGAGAACACGGAGTCCTACCCAGATTTCTCCCGAGCCCATCCGTACCTTCCCTTTCTGGATAACTGGACGAATCGGGCAAACGTTTGCCCAATAAAACCGTATCTCATTTTCCGTCCTGGGGCCTAATAGCGATTGCAGACCAGCACACATCGAGCAATATTTCACCGTTCTCATCACAAGGGCGCCGCCGTTCACGGGCGTGGCGTGAATCGCTCAGTATTCTCGTGGCCTCTTCTATAGAGTGTGGATGAAATGACCGGGTTATGGCCCAGTTGTGGTAGAAGGGACGTCCGCTTCCATTTGCTCCTTGAACTGTTGGAGATCTTCCGCAAGTGTGTGGCTCGGATCTCCCCCTAACCATTTGGCCATCGTCGAGCTAAGCATGCCACCAGGCATTGCATACTGCAGTTTCACAGTCAGTCTCGTCCGCTGTCCATCACCCGTGGGTTTAAATTCCACCGAGCCCGCATGGTCGATGTCCGAACCATGGAGCGATCTCCATCCAATACGCTGATTCTCCACCTCGTTGATAATTTCCGCATCCCATTCCACTCGGGGCGCCCCAGCCGACAGCTTCATGACCCAGTGAGACACGTGATCGTCGATGACCTGCACCGATTCGAGATGAGTCATCATGCGAGGTAAATTGTCCAACGACCGCCACAACCGATAGAGCTCTTCGGGCGGACGATGAATCTCGATCGCTTGTTGAATCTTCGTGGCTCGGCCCGTATGCACCTTGCGTCGCCCTAATCGACTCGTATCGTGGCTGCCGCTCGTATCAATTCCCATGGCCCAGTGTATTGGACAATATCCGCTGATCGCGCGATAGAGCAGTCCACCTCCCGTGACCGCCAGCACTATGCTCGCCCAATTGCGATGGGATAGCCCCTTGGCCAGGAACACCATCCCACTGAGCGCGGACATCACCCGGTCCATATCACTCAGGTTTTCCCGATGCGCATTGAACTCCGCCCGTTCATCTTGCCACCCTAAGTCCTGTGTGTTCGTTCGGTACTGCGACGGTCCCGACAAATGCGTAGCCATTGGTTCCCTCCACGTGTTTGAAGATACCTTAGCTTATGGGCACTCGACGACAGGCAGTACTAGGGAGATAGGAGAATACGATCAGGAGGGGGAGTGGGATGATCCCCCTACCGCACCAAGGGGTGTAGGGATAATGCTGGCTGGAGTATGGTGGATTCGAGCGTATCGTATGGATATGAGTGATAAGGATAGTGACCTCAACTCTATATTAGAAGAATATGCTGCCGCCCTGGAGGAGTGGATGCGGGTGCATGGACCTGATGCCATGCGCAAAGAACTCCATCTTGATGTGGATTCAACCATAGGCACATTTTGGCGTGCTGGTTATCTCCGGGCGCTTCAAGACTTACAAGTCCTCATTCGAGACCGCGACTCAAGCGACACATGCACCCAACAGAGCAATTCGACTATGGACCACTAGGGCATCAAGAGAGGGCAATGGATCACTATGAGTAAGGATATCGTCCATTTTCTCTGGCATCTCACACCAAGAGGCTGGGTGCGTGGAGACTGGTCTGCCAACGAACCGCTCCACCCCAAGACGCCGCCACCGGCTGATCGAGTGGAAACGTGGATGACAACGGAGACCACCTATGACATGCAATTCGATAAAACACATAAACAATGGACGATGACATGGGCTTCACCCGAACAGAGTGAGGCCGA
>CAZNBG010000120.1:4073-8417 GCA_964570915.1 uncultured Nitrospira sp.
GGGGCGTGGCGGCATTGCCGGCCCCCATCAGTATGCCCGCCCCAGAGTCGGAGAAGCCCAGAATGACTTCCTGGGACTTTCCCTTAGACTAGAAATACCGTACCTCTTTCATCTTCTTTGTATAGATAGGTTCTCTTCTTTTTCAACATGGCCGTAAGTCTTGTCGCCATGTTCCTGACGACCTTCAGCGCCATCTCTATCAGCTCCCTCAGCTCCAACACCCTTTAGGTGGCAAACACACACTCTCGAACATAGTGCCCAGAATCAGACATAGCAGGTCTTCCCTTTAGAAAACCTGCTGGACATGAGTTAGCTGGAATGTACCCTCCTCCAGCGAGGGCTATCCCTCAGTGAGACCTCTATGTGTTTACCCAGTATTGAACTGGTTCGTGCCGAGATAAAGTTAGACGATCACGCGGATTGGCAATCTCTGACGAAAGAGAGGCCAAGATGAAAATTCCTCAGACAGACGTAGCGGCATTCATGGTCGCAACCTGGAGCTGGCGGCATGAGCTCGCCCGGCAGTACGGGGCAACCTGGAGAGACCGGCGCACCAGGTTCCCCGAGTATGGGATCGTCTGCAAGCACGGGAACACCTGGTCAGAATGAGCTCATCAGGTGGTATGGGATCTGGTGGCGGGATGGGATCATCCGGGGGCGCGGGAGGCGGGGGAAAGTAAGGGTGCGGTCATTAAACTTCTCGCTCTTTATTATTTAGTTCAAGGGGTGCTGCTAATTGCAGTGGGAGTTGGAGGGTTGATTCTTGTCGATCAGAATCAACTACTGGTTATGAAGGAGTGGCTTTATGTCATTCGGTTGGATCCTGAGAATCGCTTCATTCACTGGCTCCTGACCACAATCCTACCAGTGACCAATGAAATGCTGGAGGCATTCAGTATTGGCTCCTTCGTGTACGGCGGTCTTGCGTTTGTCCAAGGAGGAGGTCTTTGGTTCTCTAGGCCCTGGGCCTCTTATCTCTCGGTCGTCGTGGTTGGTTCATTCATCCCATGGCAACTGTATAGTCTGCTAGACGAGGTGACCGCTCTGAAGCTTCTATCACTCTGTATCAATACCGTGATCGTTTCGTATCTGCTCGTGAGTGCATGGCGTTCGAGAGGTGGTGAGAAGAACGAGACAGCGTCGTTGAAACATTGTCGCGTCGGATAGATAACGAATAGTAGCTTATTCAATGGAGGAGCAAACCATGGCAACAGAAGTCACGATTAACGATCCAGCCAAGGCGAAGGCGTATTTCGAGGCCAAGATGGCGTTTACCACCGGACCTGTGGAACTTGAACGTATGATGAAGAACAACGAGGTCAATGTCGTGGACGTTCGGGCTGCTGAAGATTACGCCGAAGGGCATATCCCAGGAGCTGTGAATCTGCCCAAGGATGAGTGGCAGACGGCAAAAGGTCTGCGTAAGGACAAGATGAATGTGTTGTATTGCTATTCACAGGTCTGCCATCTTGCCGCGACAGCAGCTGTGGAGTTTGCAGGGAAAGGCTATCCCGTGATGGAATTGGAAGGTGGTTGGCGTTGGTGGAGGGACGATGACTTCACCATCGAAAAGGGATAAGAGCTTCAGACTTCATCCGATAGACAGCGTAGTACCGGGGATTACCGCAGGGGAGTCAGCTTGTTCTTCCTCCACTCCCACGGCGATACGGACTGAGAGTCAACCCATACCCTTTCATCGTGTTCCTCGCCTCATCCTCCAACGCTTCAGGAATCGAATCATGTGGCAGGTATTTTCTGTACCACCAGCACTAGCCTTCTTTGACCAGTGCATGGTTAATCTGGAAGCAGATTTTGTGCGACAAGCGTGACGAGTTGAGCTGTAAAGAAAAGGGCGTGACCCCGCTCCGGCTCATATTGTCTGCAGGATTCATCGGCAAGCATAAAGGCCGATCAGAGAGTTAATCCTGCTGCGAAAGCCAAGTCAACGAGTCCCCAGTCTAACGACCATTGTGTCAGACTCGAGAAAGCAGCCCATCCAAATGGGAATACCGTCATGAGCTGCCAGAGCAGAATGCAGGAGGATAAAATCTTAGGTATACAAGCAGGAGCCGCATATTCATTAGTGGTCCGGACGAACGACTGAAAATTGTAAGAAGCAAATTTCCAGATCCAGGGTATTTGCTGCAGGACCTTCAAGCCCTCACACACATTGGTAAGTGAAACCAAGATAAGCCACAGCAGTGCCATTCTGACTGAATCACTGGCCTTTTGAACATTGCGACGAACTCATGAACTTGTCATCATCTCTGGATCACCTGACAACGGGTTCCACGGAAGCGTTATGCTTTCCACAACATCCCTTTCTACAATGGGCCGGGAGTTTCTTCTCACAAGTCTGAGACACTGCGAGAGCGGCTGGAGTGTAGTTTACTTCACGAGCGCGGACTGAATGGCCTGGTATAAATCCTGGGGGTCCGTATCCTTGCTCAGGTACGCGGACGCGCCCGCGACTTTCATTTCATCAGCGACTGGGCTGCTCGTATTGATCGAGAGGCCGATAATGATGATGTGGGGAAGCCTCGCCTTGATGTGGCGCGTCGCCTCGAGGCCATTCATTGTGGGCATGTGGACATCCATGATGATTACATTGGGCTGTAATTGCTGGGCCAATTCGCAGGCCTGCACGCCGTTTTCCGCTTCACCGACCACTTCAAACTCATCGTAGGCACTCAGCAGGCTCCGCAACTCCTGGCGGAGTAGTCCATAGTCATCGACCACCAGCACGTGCACGTGATGGGCGGATGGGGACCTGTCGGGATTCGTCGCTCGTTGCATCGTGATGGCACTCCAGATCGATCGATGAGAAGCGGCCGTCTTCAGCATGCTAGTACACTTGTAATGGGAAGATAGGCAGAGCCGCTTCTCTCTGACGGTCAGCAGAAAAGCGGCTCTAGGAAACTAGGCTTTGGCAGCGGGCCGCTTGCCCCTCGCATGCTTGTTCACCAGGGTTTCTTTGCGCTTCACCACCATGGTCTCCAATTCTTCCCAGTCAATATTGCCTTCCTGAGTCCTAGGGAGCATCTCCCCCTCTTCCTCTTCGATATGATGCTTGACCAGTTCCCCCAAGACCTTGAACTTAGCCTGAAAGATTTCGTCCTTGGGTTTGAGTTTCTTGAGTTCCTTGATGAGCACGTGAACGAGATGGTGCTCTTCGATCGCTTCGTTCATCTTGTCATCTTCGTCGATGGCTTCTCGAATGGCTGGGTAGATGAGCGTCTCTTCTAAATCGGCATGGACTTCGAGTTCCATGATGGCGGTCGCAGCGATGTCCGCTTGCTCACGCCCTTCGGCCGACTCGAACTCTTCCAACAGCCCCTTCACCTTTCTATGATCCTCTTTCAGCATCTCGATCACACCCGTTGTGACTGCTGACTTGCCTGACATCACGTCCTCCCTAAAGTTGATTGAATGTTACGTGGTCGTCGAAGCGACTCTGACCACGATGAGTAATTCACCCGCCCCATGCCTCTCGGAATAGCCGCTTAGTCAGCATAACGGGCCTCATCGAGGCGTCATACTAGGAAAGGGCATAGGAAGTAAGGATTCATCTCAAAGACCGGCGATGGTCCCCGCCCCTATGGCTTTTCCCAGTATGTAATTCACTCTAGTGTCGCTAAGCTAGATGTGGCAAGCTGAAAGTCGCGAGGTAATTTCACCCACTACAAAGGAAGAGGATGTTATGACAAGCGCTCAAACGTGTACCAATTTGTTTCTAGCGAGCGGACTGCTCCTATTCACCAGCGGACCTGTATTCGCTGAGCAATCCATGAGTGGAAGCCAATCCTCATCTGGTAATACCCCGGGAACCATCGACGGAGCTATGAAGCAAGGCCAAGATGCGACGGGCAGCATGAGACAAGATTCTATGGGCCGACCGAGTGGAGATCCTAAGACAGGTGGGGACGCCAATCGAGTGGGAGCCGGGAAAAAGCCTGACTCGAGTCCGGCGAACCCGGGTATCGGCGCGGCAGGGGGGAGCGATGCGGGCACCGGGTCGGGAGCAGGGAGCAAAGGGTCCACTGGAGGAATGGGCACACCTGGAGGGACAGGCTCATCCGGAAGCATGGGATCGGGTGGGGCGATGGGTTCCTCTGGCGGTGGCGCAGGGGGCGCAGGCGCTGGTATTTGCGTTCGGCGTTGTCGGAGTCGGCCTGGGCTTGGGCGATATTGGATTTGGCTTGCTGTGCCTGCGCCTCGGCAGCCTGCACCTGGGCGACGGCCTGGCCGGCGTTGCTGCCGCGGCCCACGGCGGCCATGGCGGCGGCGAGGTCGGCGTCGGCCTGGGCCAGCTTGGCGCGCGGATCGCGGTCGTCCAGCGTCATC
>CAZNBG010000121.1:0-8403 GCA_964570915.1 uncultured Nitrospira sp.
GACCCGGATCGGACCCGGGACCCCCATGGGCGATGTGGCGGCGCCCACACTGGAACGGCAAAACGACCGGCCTGGCACACCGGACATCAATTCCTGTTGCGAATATCTCAATACCCGCACCTTCACGAAGCGGAATATTCATGGGGCCGTCGGCTACGGCATGGGCGGATCCTATGCCCTGCGGTTCGCCTGTCATCGGAAGCGGTTGCGTGCTGCCGTTTCGTATTACGGCAAGATGGTCACACCCAAAGAGCTGATGAAAGACCTCTATGCACCCGTGTTGTATCATCAGGCAGGAAAGGACACCTGGGCCACGCAGGACGACATCGAGCAGATACGCAATGCCGCTGGAGAATACGCCAAGCGAGTCGAGAGTCATCTCTATCCCGAAGCATCCCACGCTTTTTGTAACGATATGAAGCCGGACATCTATGATCCCGACAGTTCGGCCCTCGCCTGGGAACGAACCGCGAGCTTCTTGAGGTCCTGCTTCCAAGGAATATGACCCAAAGCAGCGCTCCACTCCGCAATCAGACGCGCACACTGATCGCTGGCGCGGGAACCCTTTGCCACAAACGAGATCGCAGCCGGCGTCGCCCGGCCGTAACTGGTTTCTTCCTGATCGTGGGCCTCTTCATTCTCACACTCTCTCCCGCAGTCGCAGAAGAACGGGTGTCACCGACCCTTCTGGCCGACATAGTCGGTCAACGCACCGACCAGTTCACTCCGATCGAGTCGGACGAGGGCGCCATGACGCTGTTCACCACGAGCGTCGGCTCTGCGCTCGGTCTGAAAGATGCGGCAGCAGCACTGGGCACTAAACGACTCCCGAGTAAAATGGTCAAGGAGCTGGGATTGGCTGAATTATCCCGGGCGGTCTATGAGTTGATGGGAGCACTGGCTGCATGGCAGTTGGCACATGTCATCAGCCACGACGTGACCCGATCCTCGGCAGCCGTCTCACTTTCCCCTGACCGACAAGAGTGGTTGCACGGTCGCAGCCGGAGCACATCGCTTGCCGACCTGCTCCGCCTCACCCAGGAAGACCAGGCTCTTCGGACCTCTCAAACCACCCCCAAGCAACAGAACACAGAACTTCTGCTGGCTGCCGAGCATACGGTATTTGAAGCCAGTCAGCGGGCAACTGCCGCCTGGTGGGACATCTATGGCTGGAAGGAGCGTATCAGGCAGACGAGAGGTCAGGCTCGGCTCTGCGGGACCTGGCAATGGATCGTTCATAACCACCAGAATCACGGAGAGCAGAAGGCCACCATGACGTTCCCCCCGGCCGGACAAGTATCGGCCGACTCCATCACGCCGGCGGAATCCATTTTCGCGGGCGATGCCATTTACTTGCGATGGGAGCAAAACGGCCGCATCCAGGAAGACAGCTTGCTGTTCATCAAAGACGGTGCGAGGATTGAAGGATCTTTCGTGAACAACACGGGAGGATGGGGGGCGATCAGCGGCAAGCAGTTGACCGGCTGCCGGCCTTAATTTTTTTCAGCTTCTTGAACTTCTCCAAGCGCGCCAAGCCAGCAAAACCCAACCAATAATAAATAGTGCTCCCCCGATTGGAGTGACAGCTCCGAGCCAACGAATCCCCAGCAACGAGACGCCATAGAGACTCCCGGAGAACAAAAGCGTCCCCGCCAGAAACAGCCAACCGGCTTTGGCTGCCCCGGCATCACGCCCGATGCGAACGGCAAAGCCGCTCACGATCATCCCGAAGGCATGATACATCTGGTAACGGGTGGCCGTGTCGTAGACCGCCAGCATCGGCTGATCCAATACACCCTTGAGCAGATGAGCCCCAAATGCACCGGCGGCCACTCCAAGTCCGGCGCTAATACAGCCGACACATACCAACCACCGTGATGACGCTTCGACATCCATCGTATCTGACCTCTCTGATATCTCTGGTTGTAGACCGGCGCGATCATACGCGATCCCAACCGAATACACCATCTACTGGACTGAGCCTGAAAGGCGTTTCCACATATGGTACAGTTTCACTATGGATCGACGACAAGGTCTTTGGGTCCTGACACTCCTGCTTGTTACCAGTCATGTGGCCTCGGCCGCTGATTCACAGCAGGCCGAACGCAACAAGGGACTCACTGTGGATGAGCTCACACGTGGGTTACGGAGCGCCGCACAGAACGTCGAGAAAGAAATTCCGAAGATCGGGCCGGCCGTTGGCAAAGCCGTCAAGTCCATCAGTGCACAAGGCTCGGGAAAGACACGCACTCCGGAACCAGCCTCGGACAAAAAGTAATCCTGCTCCCACCACAGACTGACTCTCCAAAAATGACCCTTTGATTCTTTCTCCCGACTCCTGTATGTTGTCACGAAATTTCTGCTGACTTTGTACACAAAAGGTGTTGAGTACGCTCATCTCCAGCTTAAAAGAGGGTCATCATCATGTGGGACAAAAAACGAGAACTTGAGGGCAGCGATAATGGGAATTTTACCGTTCTCGGGAAAGATGTCACCTTCAAAGGCATCGTCCACTTTCACAGCACCGTTCAATTAGACAGCTCGATCGAAGGAGAAATTCACGCGAAGGGGATGCTGGTGATCGGCGAGAACGCGATCATCCGAGGTACCATTATCGCCGAGACGATTGTGACCAGGGGAAAGATTCATGGGAACATCACCGCCAGCGGGAAAATCCAGCTGCTCAAGCCCGGGGTCTTGCTCGGCGACATTTCCACCCCTTCTTTTTCGATGGAAGAGGGCTCATTCTTCAAGGGATCGATCGACATGGGTTCCCATCCGGTCGTCGATGAGCTCGAACAAAGTCCTATGGTCTACTCTGAGATGACGCCGAGGCTGAACGTCTCCCGCCCCGTTCTCATCGAAAGCGACCGAGGGAACTGACGTTCCCTCGCATCGTGTAAGGTCGAGCCGCCGGGTATTACCCATTAGTGACCTTAGTCGTTTTTAGCTGCGTGCAAAAACATCTCCCGAGCACCTCGTTCAACTCATTCGCCAAATCCGACCGCCATCTTGGCATCTCGCTGCTTCGCAGACATAGCTGCTCTGCTTCATTTTTCACGAGATAGAGATCCAATTTTCTCCCGCTTTCGTAGATCAGGTTATGAATCGAGATGGAATGCGGCATTCCGTGATCACACCTTACGAAGTGCTGCTCACCAGACCACCTCTTAGTCTTGCAACACCGCCGGTGTTTTTGCAGGAGCTCGACGATTCCTTGGTGCTCAAGCGTTTACTTCTCATCATTGCCACCATTATCACCAACATTCTTGCTGTTGCCTTGCTGACATGGGCGCCTTGGTCTGATTGGAAAACCGGCCTCGCACTCAATCTCGTCGATAACGCCATGTTGCTCTGGTTCATTGCTAAACATGGGGACATCCTCCTTGCGCGATTGATGATCTTCGGACTGGCGGCGGGCTTCACGGAACTGGCCGCGGACGCCTGGCTGGTGAACTATACGAAGACACTCGACTATTCCATCGGCGGCGGACCAATGCTCTGGCGCTCGCCTCTCTGGATGCCGTTCGCCTGGGAAGTCGTTGTCGTGCAACTTGGATATGTCGGGCTCTGGCTCTGGAATCGGTTCGGCGGTTGGGGAATGCTGGGAGTCGGCCTTCTGGGCGCGATCAATATCCCCTACTACGAAGAAATGGCTCGGCGTATCAGCTGGTGGCAGTATGACAACTGCCGCATGCTCTCCTACACACCGTATTACATTATCCTTGGCGAGTTCGGCATTGCGATTCTGCTGGCCATCCTCGCCAAACACGTCACGCGCGGCAACTGGATGACCTCGATCATAGTCGGCACGGTCGGTGGCCTCGGCATCTTCGTTTGTTATGCCGTTGCCTATGCTATCACCGACGGGATCAAGCTCTCGTGAAACTGTTTTTGAACTTACACATGCTTCGATCCGCGGTCTGGACGAGCTTCTTTATTGCTGAACTCTTGCCCACATGCACTAGCACGGGCTTAATAGAGCTTCTTGCACCTATTTGAATAGAGCTGTAAGCCTTTAGCCACACGAGTCATATGGGTTCTACCCCGTTTCCACGGACAGGTGAGTGAAGAGTATTTGCGCCTCTTGTTGGAACGCCAGTCTCCGCCGTTGCCGGGGATTGTGCCAGCGTTCGATGTCATCAAAGATATCCGCTCTGACTTCGGCCCTGGTCCGGTACTGTCGTCGGTTCACGCGTTCGCGCTTGAGGATGCCAAAGAAACTTTCGGCCGCCGCGTTGTCGGCACAACGGCCGACGGCACTCATGCTACAGATGATGTGATGGGCAGCCAGAATATGACCTTATGGTGGAGTGGAGAAAGTCAGCTACAGAATCACTCCGGTCGACCAACAACATATGGAGGTCGGGATCGATAGGGACATTGCTAGAAGATCTCGATGTTTTTGAGCGGCTCAAGAGATAGGACCGTCGAGTGCGCCTTGCAAATCAAGCTCACCTTCGGTGTCATAGTGAATTTGAGTCAGAGTACACAGTCGTGAATATGCCATGACTCGACTACCCGGAAGGACATCGATTTACTCCAACGGTTGCATCTTCTTAAGCGGCTTGCGCTCTTCCATCAAATGCCAGTCGTCCGTCAATCGAGCTGCTTAAAACACGATGGTCCATCCCTCTTTATTCGCCTCTTGCGCCGTGTACGACACTCCATCTACTTTTAGACCCTTGTCATTCAATAGCGTGATAATCCCTCCTTTGTTCCCCAGCTGCACGTCCTCTGATAGTTGGACCGTCAGAGTGGCACCGGACGCGATGACACCGGACAGCACGCAAGTTTTCTTGAGCCGGTCGGCAATTTTCCATCCGGTCAGATCAATTGACTCGGGCGACGCATTGAGCAGCGTGACTGTCTCCCGTTCCGGCGAGGGTCCGAGTGGGTTCACGAGTGCACCGATGATTCGGACGATATGATCCGGCTCGGTCGGATTCGGCTGCGGTCCAGGACCGGGGTTTGGCACGTCTGGGCTGGCATGTCCGGTATGATCGTCGGTGTGCCATGCCTGGGACTGAAACGCCAAAAACACGGCCACCCATTGGCTGGAAGAAGGAAAATGGAATATGAGGGCTCCATCCTGCCAAACCCCGTCATCACCGGTATGAGGCGGTGCATTTCCCTGGTTCATATGAATGTCGTGAACACCGTTCCCTGGTCGAAAATCAAAAGTCTTGTCCGCTTTCTCAGCGTCCGGTCCCCACCGCTCCCCAAACGCGTAGACCCGTGCCACTGGTTCTTGCATGGCCCGCTTGACGTAATGCTCGATCTGGTCGCTCAAATCATTGTCCGGTCCAGGAAGATTGGGTGGAAGGAGCCGCATGTCCAATCGATTAAAGAGATTACCGCGGATAAAATCCACCGCCTGTCCGCCCGGCTCACTCGACAACAGAATAAAATCGTCGGATAGACCCGGTAACGCGGTGGTCATGGGATGACGGAAATCGTCATCGACTAAAAAGAGAAGTTCCGACGGACTGAGTTGAGATTTGATGTTCACTGCGATGCGATAGTGTATCGAACCGGCTTGAATATGAACCTGATAATGAGGAGAGGATTGGTCTTCTTCACGCGTGGCACCAATGGCTCTTCCTTTCAGCACTCCATATCGTTTGAGCGGCATAGTTAATCTCCTTTAGTATCGAGATCTGGCGATTATTCGGATATGCAGCAAATCGCATACCGAGCAGAACCGGTCCAGTGTCCTCAGACCTTATCAAGGTTTTTCAGGCACTCGGTAGGATGGAGTGCTGTGAATGTGACAGGAGTGTATCCCATAGGATTTTAAGTTGAATCGAATGAGATACACCGGAAACAGAGACGGCACTACAACATCGGATCAACACCCATCCCTGTCACCATATCCTTTGTATTTGAACCAGAACGGGGCTTGCGCAAACTCATAAACATTGGCAAGCTTCGGACTGATCTCTACAACGGCAAGGGATCTACTCCCCTTTAATCAATGAAGTCTGAGACTTCTTATGGAAAGTTTGTGCCACTCTTTCGTTCACGCCAGCCTGGTTACCCTCCTGATATCCGACTCTTCACTGTCCTCTTGCGAGATTCCCCTATGTCCACTTATCTCTAGCCTGGCTGCCAGCGATCTTGCTTGTATGTCCTGAACTGAGGCCCTCCCATAGGCATTATTTGGTGATCCCATAAAATGTGGCTCCGTTCCATGCTCGGCAGTAACAACTAGCCCCGATTGGTGCACCAGAGAGCGGGCATGTTCCGGCATTGGTGACGCATGCGCGTGCACTATTGGGAGTCGCGGTAGACACTGTGGCATTCCTCTCTCGTCCTACCAACGCATTGTTCAGTCCCTTTGTGAGACTATTTGTAAGCCCATTTGCCAGGTCAGTCACCATATCTTTGGTGAGGGCTTCCCAGAAATTCTCACCGGCGTTCTTGCCGTCGCTAACACAGGCCTGTTCTACTTCATCCTTGCCGTACCCTTGCTTTCCCAGCTCAATGCGCTGATCCACTGTACAGTCCCCCCATGCAGCTGAATGGAGCATGACTCCGTTTACGACGACGAGACAGCAGAGGAGGCCATGGTTTATGCGGTGCGTTATTTTCATAGCAACCTCCATTCTTGGCTTAGGTGTTCGTTCTGGGTGTTGCCTTCGTTTTATCCAAGGAATTGCATGTCGCATGCCGCTTGGACGGCCAAGAATTGTGTAGAGCTTTCGTATGCAGGATTACTTTGAATCGATGTTCACGAAAGCGGACCATGGCATCATCCGTCTGGATCCATTTGGGGATGAAACTTTCACAGGACCCAAAATGATCCCAATTGCATCAATTCTGATTCAGACGTGCACCGTCGGTTGGGACCCCGATAAAGAAGTATGATTGTTGATCTCATTACCCAGTCCCGATACGATGGCCCCCCCTCAATAGGGACTCATCCTTGGAAGGCAGGGTCACATAGCACAACACACGCTGTAGCAGATTACCCCGAACGACCAATATGAGAAGACCCCATCATTCGCTGTTCCAAGCCGTTGCGGCCGCCCTGCTCCTCGTGCAGGCCGGCTGTGCAGCCGCGCAATTCGGGATGTGCGCGCCGCACACGAAAGAGGAAGGCGCTCCAATCGGTGCGTGGACCGAGTGCTTTGAGCAACCCTTTTCGCATGCCGGCCTGACGCATTCGGTCTTCTGTCTCAATGACGGCACGTCCAAGCCGCCGATCCTCTTACTCCACGAGCTGACCGGGTTATCTCCAGGAACATTGGCCTATGCGGAGGAGCTCTCGAAGGACTTCACCGTCTATGTTCCGTTGCTGTTCGGTGAACAAGGCAAGTTCTCGCTCGTGAGCGGGTTGGGGGCTTACTGGTTTCAGGGATCACTCGCTTTTTTCCCCGGCGGTGAATGGGGAGTCCCCGCCCACGGCAGTGCTCCGATCGTGAATTGGCTGCGCGGCGTCGTACAGAAGATCGGAGAGCGGCACGATCAACAGTTCATCGGCATCATCGGCAACTGCATGACCGGTCCGCTACCGGTCGCGCTGCTCGATCACCCGCACGTCACCGCCGCCGTGGTGGCGCAACCCGCCCTGCCCATGCGCTTCTGGTGGTACACAGACGAAGACAAGCGATCCCTCGGTCTGTCGGCCGACGACCTCCTGCAAGCGAGAAAAAGCACCGCGAGGATCTATGGTCTGAGGTTCGAAACAGACTGCATCTCCGACCGGGCAAAACAGCAGACCTTGCGCGACCAATTTGGCGCACGGTTTATCAGTGGAGAAATCCCCTCGAGCGACTACCAGCGAGATGGGAAGCCGGTCAATGCGCATAGCACGTTGATCGGCTCGTGGAAAAAGGATGACACGGCTGGACAACCGTCGCGCAACGCGCGGGTACACGTTCGGAATTTTCTCCTGAAGGAACTCGGTGCAACTCGTCCGGAAGGATAGTAGACTCGTTCGACCCGCTACGAACCAGGCACCGACGATCCGTTCTTGACTTTCCCTGTCGAAGCCGATATTCACATCTCGCTCGGCACCGTCCGGTACCGGCCAGAGCATCTCACCTTGTGAGAAAAGGAGCGACGAGGATGACGGCGTTACGACTCTTTTATGCGACCAACCGCAACCATCTCGGCAATGATCGCTGGCATCCCGACGGCTACGGCAAAAAATTCAGCGATGACGGTGTGGAAAATCTCCGCTTCGGCCGGGTGACGGTGGAGGCCGATGACGCCAAGATGGCCAAATACCTTGAGGCAGACTGCGGCACCATCGGGGAAGGCGACGGCGAAGGGCTGATCAAGTACCTGGCGAAGTGCGCTGAGTCCGCCAACATCGTCGCGTATAAGGAAAAAATCAACCGTTCAGTGGCCGAGGACCAGCAGGACAACGTCAAACTCGGATCGGATGGGGCCTTT
>CAZNBG010000122.1:0-5741 GCA_964570915.1 uncultured Nitrospira sp.
CGGAAGCTTGCAATCTATGCCGATGAGGCCAGGATCTACGGGATCACTCAATCCGAGAAGCTCAGGCTCTCACGCGGGGCGCTCGACGAAGAAAACGCGCTTGAACTCACTACCCTGCAAAAGCGGAAAGCGCTCGGCGGCCAGTCGTTCGCGGCGAAGCAGCATATTGACAGTATGTTCATCGAGGCGACCCGACGCCGCGACGACGAGATCACGTCAATGGCGCGCTCGGCCCTGCAGGGACAGGAGCGCGACTATCTATTCTTCGCCAGTTCGATCGAACATGCCTTCAATTCGCAGCTTCGCGGCCTGCTCACGGGAACGGAGACCTGGCGAGCCGCCTTCAAGAGGGTCCTGGAGAACCTCCTGATCGAGTTCGTTGAATGGAGCGAAGCGGTTTGTTGTTGTGCCCCCGGTGTAATCGTTGATTAAATCGTCAATCACTCCGGTCCGAAATTACTCACGAGTGTCAACGACTTCGTGGGGGATATGGAGAAGCTTGGCAACGTGTTTGGCGATGCCGACTTTGCAACAGCCTCGCTCTTGCCACTTTTTGGAGGTTGCCACGGATTCGTCTTCATGTTCCCAGACCTGGAGGGTGACGCCGTGGACATCATAGCCTTGGCGAACGAGCAGGGCGGCGGCAACGGAGCTATCAACTCCGCCGCTCATTCCAAGAAGAACGGTGGGGCGAGTCATAGGGGAGCCATTGTACCGGGAGAATGAGGCAAAGGGCTAGAGGCTGGAGGGGCGTAGCTTACCACGAAGAGTTGTCAGGTCATGAACGTTCTTAGATGACGCAGGATACTCATCCACCCATTTGTGAGCACCCATGTCGCACATACCGTGGAAGTGAGCGCCGTCTTCAATGGAAATGCCCGGAGTTCGGATATCGCCGATGAGAATCCCAGGCTTTTGGATTTGAATCTTGGCAGTGGCCGTCACCGTGCCGTTGATTTTTCCGCTGGTCATCAAGACCGCGGCGGAAATAATGCCCTTAATGACAGCTTGTTCTCCGACAATCAGAGTGCCAGTGGTGTGAACTTCGCCCTCGACCCGTCCATCAATGCGGATCGTTCCGTCAAAGTTGACAATGCCCTTGAAATCGACACCTTTCCCAAGGAAAGTAAAATTCTGATTGTTTCCGGCATCCTGCGCATGTTTCTCACCGATCGCCCACATCAGCTTTCCATGCTCCTTATGACAAAAACCGACGAGGCCCTAAGCCACATAGCGGCAGACGGGCGAGGAGCCTCGGATTCGGTGAACAGTTCCTGTGACCGTCTGATGTCTAGGATATCATATGGCTAGACGTTGACCCTCCGGATTCCGGGTTCACTCGTTGATCCAACAGAATGGAGAGGCGCTTCTTTAGGAGATTCTCTCTGAGCAGGGCGTACCGGGTGTTCCATTTCTAAGGTGCCATTAAACAGGACCCCTTCCTCGATGGAGAGCATGGGAGAGACGACGCCGCCGCTGATCACGGCTGGGGCACGGAGCTTCATCTTTTCTCGTGCGTGAATTTCTCCTGTAATCTTGCCTTTACACACAATGGTGCCGGCGGTGACTTTGGCAGTGATGACGGCTTCTTCACCAACCAGTAAGATGCCGTCAGTGCTGATTTCTCCCTCGAGGGTCCCATCGATTCGGACGGTCCCGTTATAGGTAATCGTGCCCTTGAAGACCACACCCTTTCCCACGAAGGCGCTGACATCTTGCAGAGCGTCCGGCCTGGAGGAGTCGAAGCTTGCTCCAGGGCCTTCAACGTCTACGTCATCGGGGCGTCTGCCGTCCTGCTTGTCCTTCCACATACGATCGCCTCCTCTCACAGGGTGGAATAGTGGTACCTCAAAGAATCGTGTTCGTTACCGTTAGATGTCGTATCGGTCGGTCCCGACAGGATATTTAGCGTTCATTGGCGTCAAAATGCAATAAGGTGCATTTTTTGGGTTCATGAGAAGATCTGCCGTCCGAGACGAAAAGTTAGCCAAGCAGAGTCTCAATGACGCCGTCGAGTTCGTCAGAAGAGAAATAGTGTATGACGAGCTTTCCTCCTTCTTTCCTTGGATGAACGGTCACTTTGGTGCCGAGACGTTTCTGCAATCGGGCTTCAAGGTCGGCCCATTGGGAATGGCGAGGAGTCTTTTGCTGTCGCTTCTTGCCTACGAGGGAAACCTCGACAAGGTTTTCCGTCTCTCTGACCGAAAGGGCGCCGGACGCGACGAGTTTGCCGATCTTTAGCTGGTCATCAGGGGACTGCAGTCCGAGAAGTGCCTTGGCATGACCGGCCGAAAGGGTTCCCACTTCGACAAGTTCCTGGAGCTCCGGATGAAGATGGGTGAGTCGTATGAAATTCGCAACGGAGGAACGATCACGGCCGACTTTTATGGCGACCGCGTCTTGGGTGAGACCGAATTCGTTCATCATGCGCGAATACGCGCGTGCCGTTTCCATGGGGTTCAGGTCTTCCCGTTGGAGATTCTCGACCAATGCCAGCAAGAACGATTCTTGATCGCTACAATTCTTCACGACGGCGGGGATGACGGCCAAGCCGGCTTCCTTACAAGCCCGCCATCGTCGTTCTCCCGCGATGAGTTCGTAGATCCCGTCGCCCTTTCGGCGGACGATAATAGGCTGAAGGACCCCGCTTTCCTTAATGGAAGCAGCCAGTTCGGCGAGTTCTTCTGAGAGAAAGGTATGCCGTGGCTGGTAGCGATTGGGCACGATGTCCTCTATGCGGATACGCTGAACGTCGGCCGTCTCCACCGGCCGGTTCACCTTAGATGAAGGTAAGAGGGCGTCGAGTCCTTTACCGAGCGCTTTTTTCTCCATATCCAATGAACTCCTTAGCTAAAGTTACGTAAGCTTGTGACCCCGCCGATGCAACGTTGTACAAGATCCCCGGTCGCCCGTAACTGGGCGCCTCAGCCAGAGCAACATTTCGTGGAATGACGGTTTGATAGACCTTGTCGGCAAAATGAGATCGGATTTGTTCAGCGACTTGCCGGGACAAAGTATTGCGAGAATCAAACATCGTCAAGACTATGCCTTCGACATCGAGCTCTGAATTAAAAGATTGATGGACGAGATCTATACTGCCGATCAGTCGTGTCAGGCCTTCCATCGCGTAATATTCACATTGGACAGGTATCAGCACTGAGCTTGCCGCGGTAAGAGCATTGATCGTGAGGATTCCAAGGGCCGGAGGGCAATCGAGAAAAATAAAATCGTACTTGTCTTTTACATCGCTGATAATGGATCTCAGATGACCCTCGCGGCCTTCAACATTCGCGAGTTCAACTTCCGCTCCGGCAAGATCTGCATTGGCTGGTAGGAGTGAAAGTCCTTGAACGGGAGTTTCCGTTGAGGACTCTTGGATTGTGCGGCTTTTGATGAGACAATTGTAGGTATTGCCTTTCAGCGATCTTTGATCGATACCAAGTCCGCTTGTCGCATTTCCTTGAGGGTCCATATCAACTAACAGCACAGATCTTCCCTCTAAGGCAATTGCAGAGGAAAGATTTATCGCCGTAGTAGTCTTCCCGACACCGCCTTTCTGATTTGCAACTGCAATGACCTTTCCCATTCAGGCGCTCCCACATTCAGCGTATGTTCCACGTGGAACAACAAAGCCGTTATTAGGACAATAGAGAGAAAATGGAGATAGTCCGATGTCCATACTTTCTTGGAAGATCAAACAGATGTTCATTCATCAACTGCCAGTCAGTGAAACTTTGTGGATTTTCAATCGATTGCGACGAATAAACGATCGCTTTTCCTCCTTGACGAACTACTTTGGTCCCCTCAAGAAAAATCAACTCCGTATTCAATGCGCGAGTGGTAATGTAATCAAATGATTTTTCGACCTTGTGCGCACGTATGAATCGGTCCAGAGTGTCGTCAAATATATCGACCTTTTCAAGCCGGAGGAGCCCTACAACAAAGTGAAGGAAGGAAGATTTCTTACGGGCCGGCTCAAGAAGAGTAATGTGCAGGTCTGACCGCACTATTTTTAATGGAATTCCTGGGAAACCTGCCCCTGTTCCAACATCGAGAAGTTGTGAACCGGCCTCAATATCCAGAGCTTTTAGGGCGGCGAGAGAGTCCACAAAATGCTTGATGACGATCTCCTCATTTACGGTAATTCTCGTGAGGTTGAAGGATCGATTCCAAGTTTGAAGCTGTTGGAGATACACCATGAACAGTTGAACGTGATCGTTATTGAGCGGAACTCCGATTTCTGCTGAACTTTCCTGAAGCAGAACGGAAAGTGAGCTCTCTTGTTCCACGTGGAACACTTACGCCGATGGTAGTAAGAGGTCAATAGGAAAGGGAGGGATCGATCGAATTTTACAACACGACGTGTCTTGCGGGAGGAAGCTGGCGTCTATTTTTTTCTATCGCCACTATGAGCAACGATATGGCCGCTGGAGTCACACCGGATATTCTAGATGCCTGACCGACCGTTTCCGGTCTCACTCGGTTGAATTTTTCTCGAACTTCACGAGAGAATCCAGAAACCTTGTCATAGTCAAATGCAAGCGGAATCAATTTTTGCTCCAGCCTTTTGAATTTCTCAACCTGCTGAATCTGTCGACGCACATAACCTTCATACTTGATCTGCAGCTCGACCTCCTCAGCAATTTCCTCATCTGGAATTGCAGGTGCTCCGAACGTCATTAAGAGATCTTTATAATTTGCCTCCTGTCTCCGAAGGAGCTGCGCCATGGTCTGTGAGGGAGAAGCATTTTCAAGATAGGTCCCTTTGGTCTGCGAGTGAATCTCTTCGGTAAATTGAGGCCTGGTCGTATTTAAATACTCGATTTCATTCTCAATCATTCTCCTCTTTTGTACCAGCTTGTCATGTGCTTGTGGCTTAATCAAACCCATTTCGTGCCCAATTTCCATAAGACGAAGATCCGCGTTGCCGTGGCGAAGAAGCAACCGGTATTCGGCCCTTGATGTGAACATGCGGTATGGTTCGTAGGCATCTTTCGTAATCAAATCATCAATAAGTACGCCGATGTACGCCTGGGATCGGTCTAGGATTAACGGAGCTCGCTCCCGTAGCTTCAAAACCGCATTAATTCCGGCAAGTAGACCCTGTGCTGCAGCCTCTTCGTACCCGGAGGTACCGTTGATTTGCCCAGCATGATACAGACCGGCGACATGTTTTGTTTCAAGCGTTCTATACAATTGACGAGGGGGAAAGTAATCGTACTCGATGGCATAGCCAGGCTTGAGCATTCTGGCATGTTCCAGTCCTGGGATGGTCTTCAACATGGCTGCCTGAACATCAACAGGTAGACTGGTGGAAATACCGTTCGGGTAAAATTCGTTCGAGTCGAGACCCTCAGGTTCGATAAAAATCTGGTGGCGTTCCTTTTCGGCGAAACGGACGACTTTATCCTCGATGGAGGGACAGTACCGTGGTCCTATAGATTCGATCATTCCGCTGTACAAGGGGGAGCGATCAAGGTTCTTTCGGATGATGTCGTGTGTCTCGAGCCCGGTATAGGTCAAGTGACAGAGAACTTGTCTCGTTGTGATGCTCTGCGTGCGATAGGAGAAGGAGGGAGGTGGAGAGTCGCCAGGTTGAGGAATCATCGCTGAAAAATCAATCGTAGATTTATCCAATCGGGAAGGGGTTCCAGTCTTCAACGGGCCGACCTCAAATCCCAGGTCCCTCATGCAATCCGAGGGCTGTTCTGCTGAGGCCTCTCCGGCCTGGCAGGCAGGAA
>CAZNBG010000122.1:5751-8368 GCA_964570915.1 uncultured Nitrospira sp.
CCCGGCAGAAGGATTCATCCAGGATGCGAAACACGCTCCGGCGCGGCAGGCCGGAAAATGGTTGAGACCAATATGAATAAGACCCTTAAGGAAAGTACCTGATGTAAGAATGACGGCTTTGGCACCGATCGTCTCTCCGGACCCCATCACAATCCCAATGACGGTCTTGCCGTTTACGAGCAGTCGATCGACGACTCCTTCGGCCATCGTGAGGTGCTTCTCCAGAAGAAGAGTGTCTTGCATGGCTGTGCGATACAGGGTCTTGTCGCACTGTGCGCGCAACGCACGAACCGCCGGCCCTTTGCTCGTATTAATGAATCGGAACTGAATCCCAGCACGATCCGTGTTTCGACCCATTTCGCCCCCAAGCGCGTCAATCTCCTTGACGAGGTGTCCCTTGGCGATCCCACCGACCGCTGGATTGCACGACATTTGTGCGATGCGCCCGAGTTCCATCGTCAAGAGCAAGGTCTTCGCTCCCATGCGGGAAGCAGCTAGGGCCGCTTCACAACCTGCGTGACCTCCTCCCACCACAATGATGTCAAACTCTCGCGCCAACGGAACCTCTACTTACCAATACAAAATTCAGAAAAAATCCGCTCCAATACCTCATCAGTCGTAATGGCCCCGACTATCTCACCGAGCGCATCAGACGCTCCACGGAGATCGACTGCCACACACTCCGGCTCGACACCGCCGTGAATCGAGGCTAGCGCCTCCTCGATTGACGCCGCTGCATGCTCCAAGGCTAGGCGATGGCGCATGCTGGTGACAACGACACCGTCGTTGGATTCCAAAGAAGCGCCAAGAAATCGTGATTCGATCGCGCGTTGAAGCTCTACCAGTCCCTGCCCTGTGTGGATAGAGATGGGCACAACCTTGCGATTTGCGCGTTCGCCAAGCCGATCGGCAAGATCCTTGGATGTGGCTGAGTCTACTAAATCCGTCTTATTGAGCACGACCACATCTTCCCGAACGAGAATCGGGAAGCGCCAATTCTCCATCCCGATCTTCGCAAGTTCCGCGGCATCAACGACATGCAGGATCATATCGGCATATTCCTGTGCAATCCTGGATCGATTGATACCTTCCCGTTCAACCGCGTCGGACGTTTCGCGCAGGCCTGCTGTGTCGATCAACGTGACCCGTAACCCCTGCCAGACCACCGACTCTTCGATCAGGTCGCGGGTCGTTCCAGGAATATCCGTCACAATGGCCCGATTCTCTCGAAGGAAGCAGTTCAATAAACTCGATTTCCCCGCATTGGGCTTCCCGACGATCGCCACCCGTGCCCCTTCTCTAAGGACCCGACCCATCTCAGCGGTCGCCAGCATCCGCTGTATCTGAGCCAATGCATCCCCGAGAGACCCAACCAATTCCGCACGCCCCACGAATGAAATATCCTCCTCAGAGAAATCAATTCCTGCCTCTACATGTGCCAGCATGGTGAGGAGACAGGTGCGAAGTCGGTTGACCTGTTGTCCTAGTTCACCTCGGAGCTGCCGCTGGGCCAGCCTCAGGCCAAGTTCCGATTTTGACTTGATCGTATCCAGCACCGCCTCCGCTTGAGACAAGTCCAAGCGCCCATTCAAGAATGCCCGCTTAGTAAACTCACCTGGCTGTGCCAAACGAGCACCGGCAGCGATACAAGCCTCGCAGACTTGTCCGAGGACAAGTCCACTGCCATGGCAATGAATTTCAACGACATCCTCCGCGGTGAACGATCGGGGCGCCTTCATATAGACCACGAGACCATCGTCGATGACATGCTCGCTCGCCGGACCTATCGTGGCAGACGAGTTGGGAGACCGCGATGGTATGCACAGGCTCAAGATGTCGGCACGGTGCAGTGTGTGCGAGGGAATCGTCCGGAGGGACCGCTTGGAGTGCAATCGAACGACTTTGCCGGCTACATCAGCAGCGTTCTGCCCGCTAACTCGCACGATCCCGATACCACCCTCTCCAACGGAAGTGGCGATAGCGCAGATCGTATCTTCAGGTCCACCATCGATAGGCAAGATCCCACGCGCTCCTAATGCCTATTCGCATTGAAAGAGACCGCCCGGCATCATTTCTTACCGCCTGCTTCTTCCGTACTGACCGGAATGAGGGGATTCTTGAAGAAGAAACGGTCCGTGACGAACTGCTGAACGATGGTCAGTACGTTGTTGGTCAACCAGTACAGGACTAAGCCGGCGGGAAAGTTAATAAAGAGAAATGTCATGAAGGCCGGTAGCATCAACATGACTTTCGCCTGGGTCGGGTCCATGGTGGTGGGTTGAATCTTCTGCATGACCACCATGCTGATTCCCATAATGATGGGGAGAATGTAGTAGGGATCCTGCACCGACAGATCGGTAATCCATAAGCCCAACGGCGCTTGGCGCAAATCGATCGTCATATACAGAATATTGAAAAGCGCCACGAATACCGGCATCTGCAACACCATCGGGAGGCAACCGCCCACCGGATTCACCTTGTGATCTCGATAGAGCTTGATGAGCTCCTTGTTCAATCGCTCTCGATCTTCTTTGAATTTTTCCTGGACAGCCGCCACCTTTGGCTGAATTCCCTGCATCATCGCGGATGATCACAGCGGCGCCGGAAACAGGAGGAA
>CAZNBG010000123.1:0-8354 GCA_964570915.1 uncultured Nitrospira sp.
ATTCTGGCTGGGGACAGACTCAGCGTGGGAGCAATCTCTTCATTGGGGACGACCCGGGACGGGAGATAGCTGCCAGTTCCGATGATCCGTGCTCGAATCATGCCAAAGTCACGAGATGTTCTAGGTGAATTGTCCAGACTCCCAATTTGGACGAGATTATAGGGAGCACGAGAAGGCAGGTCAACCAAACCGCTCTTCTGATTGCTTTTTGCCTGCATCCTTGCTATGTGTGTCCGTCATGCGCCCACGCCCCAGTCAAACTGTTACCGGTCCATCATCCAGGTTCTCAGGCTCATGGCTGGCGGCTTGGCTCGGCGTGAGTGCTCTCTTTTTGGCCTCTTGCGCCGGCGATCTCGCCACGGACGATGTGCGGAAGGGGATAAAGAAAGCTCTCAGTGGCACAGACGAGCAGATTTTTCTCGGAGATACCGTTGAGAACCACTACCACCCGAATGTGATCATGAAGCGGGGTGAAGCGTATTTTGAGAAGGAAGAGTATGCGGAGGCCTTAGTCGAGTACAAGCACTTCCTGGATCTCCATCGCAATCATGTCCTGGCCCCGTATGCGGCTTTCAGGATCGGCGAAATTCATTTTAAGATGGCGAAGACCATCGATCGTGATCCCGAACCGATGCAGAAGGCCATTACCGCATTCGAACAGATGAAAAAGGACTTCCCGAGCAGCCGCTATGAGACACAGGCTCAACAAAAGCTCGACGAGTGCCACGATTGGCTCGCTCAGATGCATCTCTTTGTTGGCCAATTCTACTACCGGCGAGGTTCCTACCTCGCGGCGGCCCATCGGTTCGAACAGATCATAAAAAACTACCCCCAGAATCCCATCGCCTCGGACGCCCTGTATTTCCTAGCCAAGTCCTACCATGAAATGGGAGCTGACGATTGGGCAAGAGACCAGCTCATCATATTAGCGGAGAAGTATCCGGACAGTCCTTCCGCAGGGTCCGGAAAGAGCCTGCTGGAGAAAATCGGCGGGGGACAACCAAGTACGCTGCTGGCCCAGAAGTCGGATTCGGTCCTCCTCTCCGACGCTGGCCCCACGACGATAATCCGAAGCAATCGACCGGAAGCCACTCAGCGACAATCCGCGTCTTCACTGTCATCTTCCCCGATGACGACGCTTGGCGTTCCTCCGTCGCTCGATTCCTTTGTTGCTCCGTCTACCAACACGCTGGGGCAAGGTTTTACGGCCTGCCGCCTTGGCGCCTGGTGCTGATTCAGTCGTGGAATGCTCCCCTTCCTGGTGACTGTTTGCCATAGATCGCTCATAAAGATTATCCAAGGAAGCCCCCAAAGGGTGAGGGTCCTTCGGCATATGATTGAGCGGTATTGGGGGGAACCGCACCGCTAAGGACCTGCGTTGTGGGGGGGTCTTTTTCAACACCTGTTATTGGCCCAGATACCAGCCGATCCCATATCGTTCCAAAAAACTCGTTATCATCGTCAGTGAATTCGCATAGATCATCACACCGACCAATACCAGCATGACCCCGCTCACGGTTGAAACGCCCCATAGATAAGCCCGCACTTCTTTGAAATAGGCTAAGAACCGATCAACCCCTAACGCGGTGAGGAACAACGGCAAACCTAAGCCCACCGAGTAAAATGTCAGCAGCACGACCCCATTAAGGAGGGAGTCCGTCGTACTGGCATAGAGAAGGATAGATCCCAGCACCGGTCCCACACAAGGCGTCCATCCTGCGGCGAAGGCGACCCCGATCAAGAACGACCCGAGGTAGCCGGCCGGTCGACTACGGAATTGATACCGATGCTCCATTTTTAAGAACTTCAGATTCAGTATCCCGAGCAGATAAAGCCCAAACACGATGATCAACACCCCACCGATGCGTCGAATCGTGTCTTGATGAGTGATCAGGATCTGACCCAGAAAACTAGCTGATGCGCCAAACGCAATAAAGACGGATGAAAACCCGGCGATAAATAACAAAGAGTTCAGAACGATTGCTTTCTTGAACTTCGCCCGTTCAGATGCATCCGTCAATTGTTCGACGGAGAGCCCGGTAATGTAGGAAATGTAGCTCGGCACTAACGGCAGAACGCATGGCGACACGAACGAAAGGAGCCCTGCTGAGAAGGCGGCAATGAGCGAGATCTGAGGGATAGATTGAGTCATATTCACGACTTCATCAGTGCATGAATCAAGTGACGTGCCTCAGGTGAGTCCCAGTCACGAGCGCCGAAGATCTTTTGGCGCACGATACCTTGACGGTCGACCATGAAGGTGATCGGGATCGTCCGTGCCCCGTATGTAAGGCCTACCCGATATTCTGAATCATGCAGAATGGGAAATGTGAATCCCATTCGTTTCTGAAACGGGCGTGTCACGGCCACCCCCTGCGGGTCGGTAGAGACCGCCAAAATCTCAAATTCCCCTCGTGGAAAGGTTCGATAAAGTTGTTCCATCGCCGGCATCTCGACACGACACGGCCCGCACCAGGTCGCCCAAAAATTCAGCAGCACAACTTTTCCTCTGAGCTGAGACAAACTCATGATATTGCCGGCAAGGTCCCGCAGCTTGAAATTCGGCGCTTCGTCGCCGACCTGGACGACACCACGTTCGAAAGCTGGCCACGGTGTAGTCCGGAACGATTCTGCCCCGGCGCCGGATGCCGTGAAAAGCACGCCGACTGCAATGAAGGCAAGAACCACTGCCGCTGGAGGATATTTCATAGCTCGGAGAGGATGGGATTTCAATCTGTTGCCCTTGACATAATCGTAATCGCCAGGATTAAGGATCCTAGATCCGATGATTCATTTCATCATAGGATGATATGTTACAAGTCCGCAAAAACCTGAGTCAAGTAAACAGCACGTGACAAATTTTCATCCCCCTACGATCGAAGTGATGGACAAAGTCAACCAATCTCCTCTAGAATTACCGAAGTTTGTGCTAGGCTTATCACTCAGCACTGCTCATCACATTCACCTCAGCAGACAGACCAGCGATGGATTTCCATAACCTGAACCCACGAGGGGCATATGCGAGACAATTATCTCTTTACTTCGGAATCGGTCACTGAAGGACATCCGGATAAGATCGCCGACCAGATCTCCGACGGCATCTTAGACGCCATCATCGCTCAAGACAAACATTCCCGCGTCGCCTGCGAAACGATCCTGTCCACAGGCATTGCCTTTGTGGCCGGTGAAATTTCCACTAAAGCCTATGTCGAAATTCCGGATATTATCCGTGATGTCATTAAAGATGTCGGCTATTGCGATGCATCGTGGGGGTTCGACTTCCATACCTGCTCAGTTCTCACTGCTATTCACCAGCAATCCGGTGATATTGCGATGGGCGTGGATTCCGGAGGGGCCGGCGATCAGGGCCTGATGTTCGGGTATGCCACCAATGAAACGGATGAGCTCATGCCGATGCCGATCGTGTTGGCCCATAGACTGACCAAGCGTCTGGCGGAAGTCCGAAAAAAGAACCTTCTCAATTGGGTGCGGCCCGACGGTAAATCCCAAGTGACGGTCGAGTACAAGAACGGCAAGCCCGTGCGGATCGATACGATCGTGGTCTCCACCCAACATAGCCCGGATGTGACCAACAAGCAGATCGAACGCGACATCATGGAAAAGGTGATTAAGCCTGTGATGCCCAAGGGCCTCTATGACCCGACCGGCGTGAAGCATCATATCAACCCCACCGGCCGTTTCGTCGTCGGCGGTCCAATGGGTGACACGGGCCTTACGGGCCGGAAGATCATCGTCGATACGTACGGCGGCCATGGGAGTCATGGCGGCGGCGCATTTTCCGGCAAGGATCCCACAAAGGTGGACCGTTCTGCTTCCTACATGGCGCGCTACATCGCCAAGAATCTTGTCGCCGCCGGCTTGGCCGACAAGTGCGAAGTCCAGCTTGCCTATGCGATCGGGGTTGCCGATCCTGTCTCCGTGCTCGTCGATACCAAGAACACCGAAAAAGTATCGGTCGACACTCTCGACAAACTTGTGCGTAAGCACTTCCCGTTGACTCCTCGAGGTATTATCGATCATCTCAAGCTCCGACGTCCGATTTTCCGTAAGACCGCTGCGTACGGACACTTTGGACGCAACGAACCGGAGTTCACCTGGGAAAAGACCGATAAGGCCAAGGCACTTCGTAAAGACGCCGGCTTGTAAGCCTAGTGCGCTTCGTGATGTCAGCAAAGGGGGACGGGTTCTCCACCCGTCCCCCTTTTCATGACGGCAATAGACGATGACCAATCTCGATTGGCATTTTTCAGAAGGAGGATTTTCGTGGACTACGATGTGAAAGATATCAAGCTGGCGGACCAAGGCAAATCGAAGGTCGAATGGGCCGAAGCTACGATGCCGGTGTTGCGGCTGATTCGCAAACGGTTTAAGCGACAGCAACCATTGAAGGGTGTTCGCGTCACCGCTTGTTTGCATGTCACCACCGAAACGGCGAACCTAGCTATCACGTTGAAAGCCGGTGGGGCCGATGTCCGCCTCTGTGCCTCAAACCCCCTCAGTACCCAGGACGACGTCGCCGCAGCGTTGGTTCAACATGAAGGCATTCCAACCTTTGCCATCAAGGGCGAAGACAATGCCACGTACTACCGACATATCGAGTCCGCGATTGCCCACCGGCCCCACGTGACCATGGATGACGGCGCCGATGTGGTGTCGCACCTGCACTCCAAACGTAAAGAACTGTTGAGAAATGTCATCGGCGGCACGGAGGAAACCACCACCGGCGTCATCCGGCTGCGCAGTATGGCCGAGAAGAAAGTCCTCAAATTCCCGGTCATTTCCGTCAACGATGCCGACACCAAACATATGTTTGACAACCGCTATGGCACCGGTCAATCCACCATGGACGGCATTGTACGTGCGACTAACCGATTGATCTGCGGCTCAGTCGTTGTGGTGGTGGGCTATGGATGGTGCGGACGCGGTATCGCGATGCGGGCCAAAGGGATGGGCGCGGGCGTGATCGTGACCGAGGTGGATCCCTTGAAGGGCCTCGAAGCCGTCATGGACGGTTTCCGCGTCATGCCGATGGAGCACGCTGCTCCGGTTGGAGATTTCTTCGTGACGGTCACGGGCAACATCCACGTGATCCGTGGAGAACATTTCGCCGTGATGAAAGACGGTGCCATCGTGTGCAATAGCGGCCACTTCAATGTGGAGTTGGATATCCCGACCCTTGAAAAGCTGGCTGGTAAACGCAAGATTGTTCGTACCGGAGTTGAGCAGTTTACGCTGAAGAAAAACGGCCACCGTGTCAGTCTGCTCGGTGAAGGCCGACTGGTGAACCTTGCCACTGCAGAAGGACATCCTTCCAGCGTCATGGACATGAGCTTTGCGAACAAGGCCCTAGGCGCCGAATATATCGTGAAGAATTACAAACAGCTCGAAAAGAAAGTCTATCCCGTTCCGGAAGCTATTGACAAAGAAATTGCCCGGCTCAAACTGGCCGGGATGGGTGTAGCAATCGATACGTTGACGGCGGAACAAAAGAAGTATCTGGCATCCTGGGAAATGGGGACATAGAAAGCATGGTGCGGTGCGGGTACTCTCTGTGCTCGCTCACCGCGCATGCAAGATTGATTTAAGTTTTACATAGCGGGCGATGCTCGGTGAATGCGCGCAATTGAGAGTACCCACATCGTGCCTGCTGGGAGAAAAGAGAAAGGCCGCCTGAAAAGGCGGCCTTTTTTGTTTTCCGGCTGAGGGACGTACAGGTTGATCGATGTTCAGGTGGGAAATGGTTGCCTCGATCATTGGGGACATTACTGCGAAGGCGATATCACCGCGATGATCCGTAACGGACCACCCGTACCGCCGGCAATCTTCATCGGAAGGGCGATCACGTCGAATCCGCGATGCGGCAGATCATGCAACTTGGCCAGGTTCTCAAACACCGGCACATTCTGAGAAAGCAGCGCGACGTGCGTTTCGAATTTGGTCGATTGGCCGAAATCGATCGAGGCGGTATCGATGCCCACGGCTTTCACTCGCCGTTCACGCACCAACCAAGCCGCCGCTTCAGGATGCAACCCAGGGAAGTGCAGCGCCTGTACTCCCTCCTGTCCTCTCAATTCCGTCCCCAGATAGTCCTTTCGAGCGGGCCACAATCTGGAAAACCCGGTATCAAGTAGAACGATCGCTCCCTCCGGAATCCGGCCATACCGTGATTCCCACCGCCATACATCCTGAGTAGTGACTTGGTAATCCCGATCACGCGCACATTGCTCCGTGACATCGATTCGGATGCCGGTCCCAACGAATCGTTCGACTGGAATCTGGTCCAGCGTCTGCTTTCCCCTGGAAAAGTGGATCGGCGCGTCAATGTGAGTACCGCCATGCTCAGCCATCTCCAAACGGTTTGAGGCATAGTAATACCCGCTTGGGGTATCCTCTGCATGCAAGACGACGAGCTTGAAGTCCTGCTCCGTTGGCCAGACAATCGTATCTGGACCGAAGGAGTGAGTGAGATCAACAATCTGCGACGGCTTCCAGACAAAATGATCGCGCTGAGAAATAGCAGAGGAGCACCCCACGACCGCGATCAGTGCCCCTATCACGGGAGTCAGCATCTTCATGTGCGAGAACCATGTTCTACAATTTGAAGACTGCAGCGCCGTAGCATCGCTAGTGCTTCTTCCCACTCTTCTTAGTCTCGGATCAGACGGATGCGCGATGAGGTTCGCGCCATAGCAGAGAATGCTGAATCGGCAGGCAGGAGATATTGGGTGCGACGGCATTGCGACCGAAGCCGCAGCATGAGAGTCGCGCCCAAGCAAAAGAACGAAGTTCGTCAGCCCTCTGAATTCAACGCATTATGGCGCAACCGACTTCGCGCATCTGTTCGTCACCGAGACCTTCCTTACTTCCCAAACGCTTTTTTCAGCAGCGGTTCGATCTCACCCTTGGCAGCCATGGGATCGAGGATGTCGGTGTCACCATAAAACGTGCCGTCGATAAATACTTTGGGAAGCGTCGGCCAATTCGTCATCTTCGTCAGGGCTTCCCGTTTCGCAGGCTGCGATAGGACGTCGATCAGCTCATAGGGGTATCCATACCGGTCAAAAAACTGCATGGTCTCCCTCGTGAACCCGCACATCGGCATGGTTTTGGTTCCCTTGCCGTAGATCAAAATCTTATGCGCCTTTACTTCCTCTTGGATTTCGTGTTCGATCGGATCGGCCATTATCTCCTCCTATGTCTCATCTCTGGTTCGTGCCGTTAACTCCAATGCATGGATCCGTCCATCCTTCATCGGAGCATCTAAGGCTTGATAGATCATGCGGTGCCGGTCCAAGAGATTTTTACCCTGAAACCCATCCGAAACAATGACGACCTTCAGATGATTCATCGTTCCCGTCCGATCGGTTACTGTCACCACAGCATCCGGCAGACACTGGTGAATATAGTCGGTCAACACATCGGGTGTAATCACAAGCCTCAACTCCGCCAGTTTTTTCAGTACCCTAGCTGAAATCGGTATTGAAACGCAATGCGCATTCATGCTGGTGGATTTCAACATAGTGGTGGTGCTTTTGAGCCACGTGGCTAAGGAGACGCGAACCCCGATCGACAAGTCATTGAGATCATAGAACTTCGATTCCATTAGGTACGGCATCGACTTTGCGGATGCTTTTGTTGCAACTGATCATGCGTCAATCGTATCCGTCACAAAGGAGGTTGTTATGAACGAGTTCAAGTCCGGGTTTTTTGTGGGAGGGGAAAGCAGTAACGGTCGAGTGCTGGTCGTCGATGACGAGCCCGACATTCGCAAGGTCGTCCGGATGACACTGCACAAGGCCGGTTATGATGTCTTAGAGGCAGAGAATGGAGAGAAAGCCATCGAAGTCATCAATTCAGGCGAAAATCGCCTGCTCCTTGACGTCATTATCTGTGACATCCGGATGCCCAAGGTAAACGGCATTGAAGCAATTGCCTACTTCCGCCAGAACTATCCGCGCGTGCCCTTGATCGTCGTCGCCGGATTCCCCGACGCCGCCATGGCCACGTCTTTACTGCGGCAGGGTGTGGTGGATTACCTCGTGAAGCCGGTGGAAGGCGAGAAATTGAAAGCCTCCGTCGCTCGAGCCATGGAACAGCGCGAATTGGCTCATTTATGATGGAATGGCCGACATCACAGGGGAAGGGCGTAGCGGCCACCTCTCCGACGAGTGCTCGTCTGAAAACCGAGAGTGAACAGATCGAGCAGGCGCCCGCCCTGCTTCAACCAAGAGGAGCCATTATCGGTGGGGGCCGGGGTCGCACCGCGCTGCCCGATGTGCTCAACCAGATCCACACATTCGAACTCCTCGTCTTCGTCGGAAAGGCTTCCTCGC
>CAZNBG010000124.1:0-8347 GCA_964570915.1 uncultured Nitrospira sp.
CATCCGCAATGAGCACTTTCATGACTTGCCTCTGCGGAGTTGAGTTGTGGACAAGAATCGCATAGTTCCAACATGCCTGGGACCTCTACGCGCGTCTATCGGCAGAAATGGGAATCTCCTGTCGGAAAATCATGGGCGAGTGTCGAAGAATTCCCGACGATCACGTGGGACAGCAGACGGACAGCCTCAGGAACCATCAGGAGGCGATCCAGAGCGGAAATAAACAGAACCCTGACCGTGTCCTCATCGAGAAGGTCTGAATGGTCTCGCAAACCAGATTGAACTTTCCCCCTGGTCGAAGAAGAAGTCGGCGCATAAGTCAAGGAAAAACCAGCGGTATTCTCATGAACTCTCGTTGGGCGCCATGATCACGATCGGCTCAGGAACCTGGCCCTTGGCTTCTCGGAGTATCCGCAGGCTGTTTGCGCGCAGCAGGTGAGTATTCCGATGGCCACAGGAGAGCGCGAGTCTGGATGAGGGCGAGGGAATCGGCCCTGCATCTCTCCTCACAGTTTTTACGACTGGCGGGTGGACCGGGAAGGAGGAACGTTCACTGGACGAGATGATGACGAATGGCGTAGCGAATCAGTTCCGCGGTCGTTCGGAGCTTGAGTTTCTCGAGCAACCGAGCCCGATACGTGCCGACCGTCGAGACGCTGAGGCACAGTTGATCGGCGGCTTCCGTGAGAGTCTTGCCCTTGGCTATAAGGCAAAGGACCGCTAGTTCACGATCCGACAGCGTCTGATGCAGCAAGGTTGGGGCTTCGCGTGCGAAACTTTCGGCCAGCGCTTCAGCCAGAGAGACCGTGACGTACCGGCCTCCCTGCATCGCTTTTTTCAGCGCGGCTAACAATTCGTCCGGTGCGCTGTCCTTCGTCAAATAGGCGTTCGCGCCGGCCCTGAAGGCGCGGACGGCATACTCCGACTCCGTGTGAAAACTGAGTATTACGACTGGTACGTCAGGCCGTCTGGCCTTCAGCGCCTTGAGAACATCCAGGCCGTTCATGTCTGGTAGATCAAGGTCCAAGACCACCGCGCTCCAGAGATCATCCTTCACGGTGTCCAGCACCCCACGTCCTGATCCGGTTTCTGCGACAACCATCTGCTCGAAACCCTCAGCGATGATCTGCCTCCACCCCTGTCGGACAATGGCATGGTCATCGGCAATCATGACCCTGAGCATGGTCGGGACTCGTAGCCTCCTCGGCTCGGCACGATTCGTGGCATTTACCCTTGTTGTGGCATGGGAACGCGCACGCTCGCGGATGTCCCACGATGAGGGACGCCCTTTACCGTGAGTTCTCCCTTGATCAAAACCAGTCGTTCGCGAATGCCGCGCAACCCGAAGGACGTCGGCTTGGCCATATCCTCTTCCATAATTCCTCGCCCATCGTCGTTGATGGTCATCACAAGCGCGCCGCTTTCCTCCTGAAGGCAGATCTGCACGCGCTGCGCGTTCGCATGGCGGATGACGTTGGTCAGAAGCTCCTGGGAGATACGGAAAAACGCCGTGGCCTGGGAGTCCTGGAGTTGCATTTGCGCCACATCAGGGCCTGTCAGTAGCGTGCATTCAAGTCCCGTCCGTTCCTGAAAGTCTCGGGTTTGCCACCGGAGAGCCGCGACCAATCCAAAATCGTCTAGGAGGCTAGGGCGCAGGGACATGGCAATGCGTCTGGTGGAGTTCGTCAGCGCGTTCACCAGCTTCATCATGGACTTCAATCTGCCTGCGATCTCGGCTGCTTGCGCTCCGCCCCCTGCCTCGCTGTGTTTGCAACTCAGCCAGATCAGGTCCAAATGGAGGGCCGTGACCAACTGTCCGAATTCGCTGTGCAGTTGCCGGGCGATCCGTTTGCGCTCCTCTTCCCGTGAGGCTTCCAATTGACCAGTCAACTCTCGGAGTTGTTGATAGGTCCGCCGACGTTCTCCCTCAACCCTGTTGCGTTCGGTCACGTCCACGTCCATGCGTACGAAGCATGGCGCACCGTCATGACTTGAAATGCCGAATATCGTCGAAAGGCAGACGCGAGGGCTACCGTCGCGGTGATGGAAGCTAGATTCTCTAGGCCCACGCGACTGGCCAGTCATCCGAATTTCTTCCAGAGACTTGACAAATGCGGCGGCGTCCTCGGGCGTGAGGAGAAGTTGATCCAACGTCTTGCCAACCGCCTCCTCGCTTTTCCAGCCGAACATGTTCTCGGAGGCGCGATTCCAATACAGGATGCGACCGTTGTGGTCATACCACTGCACGGCGACATAGGGGGTGTTTTCAACCGTGGCGCGGATGCGTTCTTCGCTCACCCGCAGCGCCGACTCAGTCCGCTTACGCATGGTGACCTCGCGAATAATCCCCAGACTGTCGACCATTCTTCTGAATTGCCGCTCTCCTCCGTAGCCTTCACATTGCCATGCATCGTACCCAGCAGTGACAGCATGGCAAAACGAATTCCGACCCGTAAGACGTGCAGCTCTTCCGGGACGGTTGCTGCCGAATAACTGACAGCTGTGCTGGTCATGAATCCGGATATTGTCATACACAACGCGCCGAAGGCGAGAAACAGGGGTTCTTTTCGCGGCCGCAGGCCGATACTGAACAGGATGCTGCAACAGAGAAGGATACCGGCAACGACCCAGCGCGACGGGATGACCAAGGTGATCGGTGATGAGAGAGAAGCGACACTCATCGTTCCCCTCACGCGCGGAATTCTGCACTCGGCGCTGCTTCGACGCAGGTGGGCTAGCGGCTAAGATCGTGGAATGAGCGGCCGCGCCCGATGAGACTGCGCTCGCGACCATCCAAGGGCTTGCTCAGAGCGGAATTCATCTTCAAGGCCAGTTGGATCGGCGACAAGTATAGCCTAAATCCCCACACTCGGGAAAGTGCCTTAGGGACCGTCGTCAATGAAGAACTCAAACGGGGCTGAGCTCTGAGCTTGGAGGGAGACGAGAACTATGAGGCAAGACCACGATTGATTCATGAAGTGGCGGCATTCTTCACCTCGTCTATGGTAGTTTCGTTCCCCGGTCTGATGGCCTTGCTGCCGATCGGCCTTGATCGGCTGACATTTGGATAGAGCTCCCTTACGAGGTGTTACGTGCATCCAGATTCCGTCTTCTTTCAAGATCTTGCCATCGTATTCCTAGCGGCTGTCGCAGGCGGCATACTCGCCCGGATTGCAGGACAGCCGTTGATTCTTGGTTATGTCTTCGGCGGCATCGCGATCGGTCCGTTTACTCCGGGACCTACGATCTCGGAATCTCACACCTTTGATCTTTTTGCAGAAATCGGCGTCATTCTCTTGATGTTTTCGATCGGGCTCGAGTTTTCCGTGAAAGACCTGATGCGCGTGAAATGGGTCGCTCTCACCGGCGGACCGCTGGGGATTCTCACGGCGGTCGGACTGGCTGTCGTGACCGGAAGCCTGATCGGGTGGCCTACGACTCAAAGCATCGTGATCGGAGCGGTCATTTCCATAGCGAGCACGATGGTGCTCGCACGCCTCCTCGTAGACCGGGGCGAGCTTCGTTCAAAGCATGGACGGGTGATGATCGGTATTGCCTTGGTCGAGGACGTGGCAGTCGTTGCAATGACAGTGCTCATGCCGGCCCTCGGTGAGTTCGACTCAGGGCGATTGCTTTTGATCGGTCAAGCCGTGGGAAAGGCTCTTCTGATTCTTGTGCCCATGGGATACTTGGGCGCCAAGGTCATCCCACCGATCATGACTCACGTCGCCAGGACCCAGAATCAAGAACTCTTTCTCCTCGTCACACTGGCCATTAGCCTTGGGACCGCCGCCATCACCCAGGTGGTCGGACTCTCGCTCGCCTTGGGTGCGTTCCTGGCGGGGCTCATTATCAGCTCATCCGAATATGGGCACGAAACCTTGGCCCGACTTCTCTCGCTACGTGATGCCTTCGTCGCGCTCTTCTTCGTGACGATCGGTATTCTGATCGACCCGCGCGTGATCATCGATAACCTGTCTCTCCTTGCCACAATGATCGGCTTGATAGTCGCCGGGATGTTTGTGATTTGGACGACCATCGTGCGACTGTTCGGCTACTCTTGGACAACGGCATTCCTTGTGGGAATTGGCCTCACTCAAATCGGCGAATTCTCATTTGTCCTTGTGCAGGTCGCAAAATCCGCAGGCCATGTCAGCAGTGAAGTGTACAATGCGACGCTTGCTGCCTCTGTCATCACCATTCTCATGAACGCGGCCCTTGTTAAGTATGTGTCCGGCTGGCTCGTCCAGAGACGTCTCTCCCATGATCCGCACGAAACGACGCCCTGGCCGCCGGAAGGCGAACCGCTCCAGCAGCATGTCGTCCTGTGTGGATTTGGACGAGTCGGCGGCTCGCTCGGAAGAGCGCTGGAAGCCTTCAGTCTTCCTTATGTGGTGATCGACCGAAATCCGGACACCATTCGCCGGCTGCAAGCCCGCCGCATTACCTCCCTCTATGGCGACGCCTCTCACCGCGAATTGCTCATGAAGGCCGGAGCGGCAGACGCGTCGCTGATCATCGTGGCATTGCCTGAAATTGAGCCCGCTGCGTTGACGGTGAATCGGATCCGCGACCTCAACCCAAAAATTCCGATCCTAGCCCGCGCACATGGACAAGCGGAAGGGGAACGACTCGGTGTGAGTGGGGCGACCGAGGTCATTCAGCCTGAAGTCGAGGCATCGGCGACATTGATCCGGCATGCGTTGACGTGGTTCGGGGTACCGAAAGACCGCATTCTGGACTATGTTGAGCAGTACCGGCAATCCATGGAAACGAAGCGGCAACCAGGTTGAGAAGGTCGCAACAGCCCTCCAGCGTCGTTCTCGCATCGCTCAGCACTCCTGATGCAGCGCCGGCCTACATCACCTGTTGGGAATGGACTGCCCAAGCAGGTTTCTGACCGCCGCGTGAGCTAAGATCACTTCGGGGCCTCGCTGGAGCGCTTCGTGATACTGTTTCCCAAATCCCTCCCCCTCTTCCGTCGGCGTCAGAAGCGTCCGCACGGATGTCAGAAGAGCTGGGAGCGCCTCACGGGCTGAAGGATTGGCCTGTTCGCTAAGTTCATCGATCTGGGCTGTCAGCTGGGACAGCGGACGCATCCAGGCAAACCAGGCATCGTTCAGCACCAACTGCAAAAACATCCCGTTGGACGGAATACGCCCGTGCACGCGCTCGTAGGACACCCGTTCATCGTCCAGCAAGGCTTTGTGCAGACGAAGAAGCGCCTGAATAAGATTGTACAGCCGGACATCTTTTTCCCTTTGTGCTGGCATAACCTCGTCTCCGTTACCCAGTCGGCTCGCTGTCGAGTTGATGCGCCTTGCGTCCGCCACGAGCCAGGGCGTGTTCTGGAAGTTGTCCGTCGATCATGAGCTGGGCCATGTCCGCTGCGCGTGCGACGAGTTCCTGCGCGCCTTCACGAAGCTCCCGGCTGTTCTGGACTTCGATGACGTTCCGCTCCATATCCTCGGCACTCCAACCTCTGGAATGGGCAATGAACGGAAATTGGGGAAATTGGCAGCCGACCTCGGCCCAAAACGTCAACAGTTGCCCGGCGACGCCTTGTACATTGTCCTGCCCGCCCATGATGATAAACGCGGCGACCTTGTTCTTCAGCAGGTGCTGGTTCGCGATGGTTTCTTGATTCTGAATGCAGTTCAGCCGCTCGACCATCTTATAGTACAAACTGCTCGCGTTCCCCCAACGGATCGGCGTGGCGATCAGGATCACATCGGCCCAGTGCACGATCGCTTCATACACGCGGTCAAGCTGATCCCTCGGGTCCATTTGTGTGATCGAACAAGGCCACGTGCAGGCACGCGCCGATTTGGAATAGGACCCTTCGCATGCCCGGAAGCTCAAGTCTCGAAGCTTGATGTACTGGGTCTCGAGTTGGAGGTCGGCCTGCGCATACTCCAAGGCCGATTCGAGCAACGCATCCGATCCGCTGTAGCGCGGATGGGCGACAGTCATTGCTGTCGTGGAGATGCCCACAACCCGGATCGGACCCGCCCGGCGAATGACCGGTCGAGCCAAGGGATGAGGTGTATGCGCTTGCTTCCTGCGTGTTGTGGCTGAGGAAAGATCGACGTAGAGCCGACCGCTGTCAACCTTGGCTGCGTAGGCCGGGACTTGATCCTGCTCATAGCCAGGCTCCCCTCGACCGGTTTGACGATGAAACTTCCAATAATGCCAGGGACAGACCACATACTCGCCGTCAAGAGTGCCTTCGCCTAGCGGGCCGCCCACGTGATTGCAGACTCCGGAGATGGCGGCAAACACGCCGTCCTTGTGCGTCAACGTGACGGGCGTCGTACCACACATCACTTCCTGCACCGGCTTGTTTTTCAGGTCCTCGACAGATCCAACGTCAGTCCAGTTGCTCTCGGGCATCAATATTCCTTGCAGTGGTGGTCTCGACTCACGCTCCTATTGGAATGACGGCCCCGCTGATCTGGCTGACCTCATCGGACGCGAGATACATCAGTGCCTGGGCAACGGACTCAGGCTTCACCCAAGTCGAAGGATCCACATCGGGCATGCTTTTCCTGTTTGCCGGAGTATCGATGGTGGTCGGCAATATGCCATTGACCATGATGCCCGACCCGGCCAATTCCGTCGCGAGCGCACGAATCAGCGCCACAAGACCGGATTTCGACACAATATACGCCGCTGCGCCGGGAAAAGGTTCCGCCGCAGCACGCGCAGCAACATGGACGATCCGCCCACTCCGCCTTCCCAGCATGTAGGGTGTAACCGCCTTGGAAAGCAGAAACGCCGACGTGAGATTCAGCGTCAGCATTCGCTGCCACAATGAGACTTCCGTCTCCGCGACACGCCCCAGCGCAAAACCACCAACCAAGTTGACCAGGGCATCGATGCGGCCTTCTTTCCGCGCGACCTCCTCGACAAGCCGTCGCACATCGTTCTCATCGGTCACATCGGCTGTGACCGCGACCCAGCCATCCGGTTGGCCTGAAGATACATGGCGATCTACCGAAATCACCCGTGCCCCGGCATGCACGAATGCCGGAACGACGATGTGTCCCAGGGCTCCGCCTCCTCCTGCTATCAGCACGACGTTCTTCTCTAACCCCATTGGATACCCCACGAATGACTTGCACCGTCAGGGCACAAGATGGTTCGCTCCGCTAGCGATCTCCCGTGTGGGTCGCCGCAGCCACCGGCTGTTCTCAACCAGGCTCCTGAGGCGACCAGCCGCCGCCCAGAGCTTTGTAAAGCTGGACCACGGATGACAAGTAGAGGCGTTGGGTCGTCGCAAGCGCCAATTCCGCGTCGAACAGGTTCCGTTGCGCGATTAAGACATCCAAATAGTTTGCCAGGCCGCCCTTGTACCGGAGATTCGCCAGACGCAAGGCCGCTTTCAACGCATTGACCTGTCGTTCCTGTGCAGCCGCCTGCTCACGCGCAGTGCTGACGCCGGCCAGCGCATCTTCCACTTCCTTGAATGCCACGAGGATCGTCTGCTTGTATTGAGCGATGGCTTGCCTGGACTGCGCTTCAGCGGCCTTCTGTTGAAATCCCAGGCTCACCGCATTCAACACGGGACCCGTCAGCGTCGGACCAAACGCTCCGAAGTCTCCCCCGGCCGTGAAGAGTTTGGATAGGCTTGGATTGGCGAGGCCAAGAAGCCCGGTGAGTGAGACTTTGGGAAAACGATCGGCTTTCGCGGCTCCGATTCTGGCCGTCGCCGCAGCCAGCTGTTGCTCCGCCTGGACGATGTCCGGCCTCCGCTGCAGCAGTTCGGATGGGAGACCGGCCGGCACGATGGGCGGCACCACTTGATCCGTCAACGACTGTCCCCTGGCGATCTGGCCCGGATTCCTCCCTAACAACACACTCAGTTCGTTTTCTTTCAGAATCACTTGGCGCTTCAGATCCGCAATGCGCGCCGCCGCGTTTTCCCGTTCCGCTTGAAACTGTTCGACATCTAACCCGTGAATCAGTCCTTGCCTGTGGCGGGCTTGGCTGATTCGCACTGACTCGTCCCATGCTTTCAAGGTGCGTTCGGCGATCTCCAGCTGCAAATCGAACTGCCGAAGATCGAAATAAGCCTGCGCGACTCCGCCGACCAACTGCAAAATGATCGCGCGCCGGTTTTCCTCCCTGGCCAACAGGTCCCCGCGGGCCGCTTCATTCGACCGGCGGATCCGTCCCCACACATCAATCTCCCAAGCGAGATTTCCCTGCAAATAATAGCTGAAGGGGCTCGGGAATCCCGCGAAACGGACTCCGCCCGATCGTGCAAAAGGGAAATTGGCCGTACTCGTCATTTGAGGAATGTAGTCGGTCCGCGCGATGAACAACCGAGCCTCAAACTCTTCGA
>CAZNBG010000125.1:0-8302 GCA_964570915.1 uncultured Nitrospira sp.
CCAGAGACCGGGTGACGGCGGCGACGGAAGCCCTGCGGTTGGCCAAGACGTTGGAGGAGGGCGAACGGACCCGATTCAGTATGGGTGCGACCACTGTCCGTTTTGGGAATCTCCGTGAGGGAAATGTGGTGGAACAAGTGTACCAGCTGTATCGAGCGCAAGCCGACTACGCCGTGTCGCGTGGCGGCATGTTGTGGGCCAAGGGAGCATTGTCGAAGCCGTGGCCTGAAAGCGAGTTGGCCAAGTACGGGAACCCGCTGACGGCGGCGGGCATGAACGGCTACAAACGACCGGGCCGCGATTAATCCGGTATAAGGAGCATCCTTCGATGGCCGCTCTAGTACTCGTGATTCTGTTCTTGCTTCCCGTGACAACACTGGCGCAACCGGTGCACGATTCAAGTGCGTTGAACGCGCAGTCCACCCGAACAGCTCCCCTGACCATTGAAGAGGTGCTGGCCAGGATTGAGTTGAGCCATCCGCTGCTCCGGGCCACAGGACTGGAACGGGCGCAGGCTCGGGCGAAAGTCCTGAAAGCGTTGGGTGCGTGGGAGCCGAAGGTTCGGAACGAGATCGAGTACGACCGGTATGAAACGTTCAATCTGACGAACGTGACTGGCGGGCCGAATAAATTAAGTGCCGCCTATAACGATACCTATCTCAAGGTTGGGCACCCCTGGGGGTTCAGTATCTTTGGCGGTATCCGTAGCGGCTTTGGGGATAGAGGCACTTTCGTTGGTAGTGGCAACACCCTCAGTCCGACTCATGTCCCAATCAGTCCCGGGGTAGGGATCCCTCAAGACCAGCAACTGTTCTATCCGCAGCAAGCGGCCATCTACGGTGGAGAGTTTAATTTCCTGCGCGGATTCATGATGAATGAAGAGTTTGCCGCGTTTCAACAGGCGGAGATCGCCGGGCCGCAAGCCGAGGTGAAGGTGGCCCAGAAACGGCAAGATCTCTATCTCGCCGGGGCCGTGCAATACTGGGATTGGCAGGTTGCTGTCAAACAAGCCGATGTGGTGAAGCGTGCGCTGGCCGTCGCGGAAGAGCGTTATCACATGGTGGAGGGCAGGGCCAAAGGCGGCGCGGTCGCTCCGATCGACGTGGTCGAAGCCCGGGAAGAAGTTCAGCGCCGTCGAGAGGCTGCCATTGCCGCGCAACGGAAGGTGGAGTATGAGCAATATAAGCTGGCGCTCTTTCTCTGGGAAGACGTCGAGCCGGTGACACCTCGCCCTGAATGGGCCCCAGAGTTTCAGGGGGAAACGACGTTGCCGAGCGAAGAGGATGTAGCGGCTTTCAAGGTGGAAGCCACGGAGGATCGGCCGGAAGTGCGCGATCTCTACATTGAAGCCAGATTGAACAATATCGAACTGAAACTGGCGAAGAACAATCTGCTTCCAAAGCTCACGCTTGACGGGGGACCGGCGTATGGCGGGATCTATTATTTCGGAGGGTTCTCCTACAGAGCTGGTCTTATGTTCAGTATGCCATTGTTCAATCGGGGTGCGCGAGGGAAGGTCCTTCACGCCGAAGCGCAGCAGGAACGATTGGCCTATAAGCAAGTCTACACGGAGCGACAAGTTCAGATCGACGTGGACAACTGGCTCTCGGCCCAAGTGAGGGCCCGAGACCGTGTGAAGGCCTCGACAGAAGCTCTGCGCTTGGCCAAGACGTTGGAGGAGGGAGAACGGGTTCGGTTTAATATGGGAGCGACAAGTGTGCTGTTCGTCAACCTACGAGAGCGTGCGGTGGTCGAATTGGCTTACGAGCTCTACCGTGCCCAAGCCGACTATGTGGTGTCCCGAGGAGGGATGCTTTGGGCGAGAGGGGTGCTGTCGAAACCAGTAGCTGAAGGTGTGCTTGCCAAATACGGCGATCCATTACATGCCGCAGGCTCGTCCGGTCGTAAATTACCTGGACGTGACTAAATGTTCAGGAGGAGGTTTAGTACTGACGTATAGTTCATTCGATGGGCTTGGAAGTAGGTTCTCAACCGTGATTAAGTTCAGCCGTCATTAAGTTCAGCAAGAGTGCCGTTCAATCACATTCTGACTTATTAACTGGGGGTGCTCATGAAAGAACCTCAGGGCAAAAGTAGTTATCCGGGCCTGTTTGACGCGCTGATGAAGCAGCTCTCTGTGGCCATGCGGGCTGAGAAAAGGATCATGCATCTGATCCTTTCTTATGCCCTGGCCGTCGCGTTCTTTTCTCTCATCATCCCATTAACCGTGCAGGAGTTGGTCAGTACGTTTTCATATGCGATTCAGCCAGTCATGATTTGGACATTGACTGGTATCATGCTGTTGGTGCTGTTATTTGTCGGCTTGTTCAAGACCTTCCACTTTTATGCCGTGGATGTCGTGCAACGCCGTCTCTTTGCGAGAGTCTCGGTGGCGATGGTTGAACAGATCCCTCGGAATCGCTTCAGAGGGTCCCGAGGGGACCTTTCAAACTTCTTTATTGAAACGGTCTTTATGCAGCGGGCCTTGTCCACGTTGCTTGTCGATCTGGTGAACGTGGTAGTAGGTGGGACAGTCGGCATGATCCTGCTGATGGTCTACCATCCCTATTTTCTGACGTACAACCTTTTGCTGATGGCCGGGTTCATGGTTACGTTTTTCGTACTCTCTCGCGGTGCACTGCGGGCGACTCTCGATATGTCTCATGCGAAATACGATGTGTTCAATTGGATTCAAGAGGTTTCGCACAATGCGTTGCAGTTGAAGGCCACGGATAGCCGCCCGTTTGTCATGCAACGGACGAATGACCTGGTCAACCGGTATGTTGAAGCTCGGAAGGCACGGTTTGCCGTCCTGGTACGTCAATACATCGGTTCTGTGGGAGGGCAGGCCATTGCACATGCAGGTGCGCTTGGTATTGCCGGTTACCTCATGGCGCAAGGGCAGTTGACACTTGGACAATTAGTCGCCGTTCAAGCGGTCGTTAGTGCCCTGGTCATCAATTTTGACTCCCTCATCAAGAACATGGGCCATGTGTACTATTTCTTCGCGTCTCTCACCCACCTCGACGAAGTCTTTACGCAGGAACAAGATTTTGTCTCAACTGAATCGGCTGTAGCACTGCCGAAGCATTTGAATCAAGGAGTTCGTGTTACGTGCAAAGGTGTCAGTCTCACCCACGGTGGAGCATCTGTGTTTGACGGGTTCAACCTAGATGTGGCACCTGGGGAAAAACTTGGGATCTATGCTCGGACAACAGCGGCCAAAACGGCTTTGGCCCGGGTATTGGGCGGTCTCGAAACGCCGACCACTGGAGTTGTCCAGTACAACGGGGTCGACCTTCGGTACATCGAGCCCAATGCGATCAATCAATGCCGTAGCGTCATGATCGATTCACAATTGTCTCTGATCGACGGAACGATCGAAGAAAATATAGTCATGGGTCGCTCGTATGTGACCTATGATGATCTCAACTGGGCGCTCCGCTTCACGGAGCTTGAGGAGGATGTCGAAACACTGCCACGCGCGGCTAAGTCGGATATATCAGCGTTGGGGGAATCCCTTTCACCGACTCACATTGTGCAAATCCTCCTGGCCCGCGCTATCCTCGGACGTCCCCAAGTTCTCATATTCGATGGCTTGATTCACTCACTCGAACCATCGTTACGAGAGAGAGTGTTACGTCGGTTGTGCTCAAAGGATGAAGCATGGTCAGTTATCTTTGTGTCAACGGATCCAAACCTGACGGATCATGCTGATCGTCGAATTATGCTGCATCATGCCAATGCATAAGCGTTTAGAATGGCCAATCAACGCCGGTAAATTAATGGAGGCTCCATGGCTAGCCTAAGTAGCGGTCTCGAAAACAGTGGGGGACGTGCGCTGGTCAAGCGAGGGGTCGGGTTGGAGGCGATCACGATCGAACAGGGACCTGCATTGGCCAAGTTGCCATGCTGGGAAGCCGTACAAATTCCACGGGGCATGTTCACCGCCTCACGTGTGATCCTGACGATCCTTCTACTGTTTCTGATCATTCTTGAGTTCGTACCCTGGACGCAGACTATCCAGGCGTCCGGAAAAGTCTCCGCGTATACTCCCTACGATCGGCCCCAACAGCTTGAATCCAGGATTACAGGCCGTGTCAAAGCGTGGCATATTTATGAAGGCGTCAAGGTGAAAAAAGGCGAACTCGTCGGCGAGCTGGAGGACTACGATCCAACCTTCATGGCGCCTGAGATCCTTCCTTTGTTCGAACAGCGGAGAGTCGCTCTGGAACAAACTCGTCAGGCGGCAATGGCCAGGGCCGACCAGCTCACCAAGAGAATTGGAGAGATGAAGAAATTGGTCCAAGCTGCTGTTCCGTCGGCAGAGGCCAGGGTGGTCGAAGCCGACAATAAAGTGCGTGAAGCTCAACAGAAGGTCGAACAAGTCAAGATTGATGTGCATACGGCACAGCTCAATGTCGACCGGCACAGGCAGCTCGTCAGAGATGGGTTGGTTTCCCAGCGTGAACTTGAGTTGACGATTCAAACTGAAATCGGAACCAAAGCAGGCCTGCAGGCGGCACAGGCGAACCTCTTGGCTGCTGAACAGGCTCGGTCAGCTCTAAGCTTCGGTCGTGATCAGATTACGGCAGACGTGCAACAGAAACTCTTGGATGCCATAGCCTCGCGTGATGCCGCAGTGGCGGAGGCTGCCAAGGCCACTGAGCAACTAGCAGATATCAACTATCGGCAACAGGGTGTCCAGCAACGTATTGAAGCCGCGCGTCTCATTGCGCCGATGGATGGGACCGTCGTGAAGATGGCCAAGGTCGGCATCAATGAAACGGTAAAGCAGGGAGAAAATCTAGTCACTATATCTCCACTCGCCGCCGATCCAGCCATCGAAATGACAGCTGAAGGCTTGGATGCTCCATTGTTGACTCCTGGTCGTAAGGTAAGAATCCTATTTTTTGGTGTGCCAGCCATCCCACTACCTGCCTGGCCATCATTGATGGCAGGTACGCGTGGCGGTGTCATCAAAGTGGTTGATCAAATCGACGATGGGAAAGGCAACTATCGGTTCTGGGTCGTTCCTGACCCCGATGATCCTCAGCCATGGCCGGAACAAGCGAAGGTCCGCCAGGGCACGAGAGTGCTGGGCTGGGTCATTATGAATCGCGTGCCGCTCTGGTATGAGTTGTGGCGGCGGTTTAATTTCTTCCCACCGGACTATGTTGAGCGGTCGCCCAGTGTATTTGAGATGTTTGCTCCCAGGGCAGCTGGGCAAGGCATCAAGTAATTGCAAGGCGCCGCACGACGTGTGCGGCGTAGGATTCTTTCTTAGGAAGGTGGCTCAGGTTCGAACCTGAGCCACCTTTGCGTTTGGTGATCGAGCTACTACCCACGAAGCCGCAAGTATTCTTATATTTCTCGCTCCCACGTCAACCTCATTCCTTCCATGTAGGCATAGCGACGGTGCTATGCCCTGCGAATTGCGATTCCATCGGCTCATGAATTCCACCATTCGGGCAGCCCCGCCCGTACTAATTGCTGGCAATAACAAAGCAAGTCCTATCGGCCTCCCAATCTTGATCTCATTGGGAACGTACCTTCTTGACCACACCACGCAGACTCGCTAATGTGCCGCTACTCGATCACTGGTGAGATGTGGATTTGATAATGATTGAAGGAGAGGCATACGATGACCAAGAGGGGACGCGTACGGGACCGGTCTCGGCCTAAGCTTCGTCGAACGATTCGGGATAGTGAGCCAGTGGTCGGAGTGCTGGGAGGGAGCAAATCCGATTTCCCTGTTTTGGAAAAGGCCGGAGCGATCTTGGCACAGCTTGGTATTCCCTATGAACTCTTAGTTGTCTCGGCCCATCGAACGCCAGACCGACTATTCGAGTACGCCACAACGGCTCCAAGGAGGGGAATCAAGGTCATCATCGCTGGTGCAGGAGGAGCGGCTCACCTTCCCGGTATGTTGGCGGCTAAGACACATCTCCCGGTAATTGGCGTGCCCATCCCAACCGAACACCTTCGTGGCCTCGATTCTTTGCTGTCGATTGTCCAGATGCCCAAAGGGATTCCTGTTGCAACCGTCGCGATCGGTGGTGCCGAGAATGCGGGGATCCTGGCGGCACAAATTCTTGCTGGTAGTTATCCCGAGATTGCTGAACGGGTCAAAAACTATCGAAAGGCTCAAACAGAGAGCGTACTCAATTCCCCCGAGGCCAAGGGCAGGAATCTTAGCAATCTCGGAACCGATGAGACGAGCCGGCGGCCGTGACCACACCAATCCTTGGGCCCGGTTCCATTCTCGGTGTGCTGGGTGGAGGACAGTTGGGCGCGATGTTCACCTGGGCTGCGCGCCGCATGGGCTATCGGGTTGCCGTCTGGGATCCCGATCCGGACGCCCCTGCACATCGGTTAGCTACCCATTCATTTACAGCGTCTTTCTCAGATGTTGCGATCCGCGAGCAATTCGCGAGCATTGCCCAAGCCATTACTCTGGAATGGGAAAATGTGCCGGCTGAGCTCTGTGAATGGCTGGAAGGATTCCGCCCAATACGACCGTCCAGTGCTGTGCTACGGATCCTTCAAGATCGGATTGAACAGAAGCAGTTCTTGTCGTCTCGACATCTCTCTGTTCCCTCTTTCGCTGTCGTCGAATCTGCCAGCCAGCTGACTCGAGCGGTCGGCTGTCTTGGCCTTCCTGCCGTCTGCAAAACCGCGAGGAGCGGCTACGATGGGAAAGGTCAATGGCTACTCAGAGAAGCTTCGGATGTGGCACAGGCTGAGCAAGTCTTGGCAACGGCCAAGTCCGGCCAACGATGGATTCTGGAACAGTTCATTCAGTTTGTAAGAGAGCTCTCAGTCTTGGTGGTACGAAGCGGTACTGGCGAGTGTCAGGTCTATCCGGTCGTCGAGAACCGGCATGAGAAGGGTATCTTGCGCGACACCCTCGTGCCCGCACCTATTTCTCCTGAGATAGCTGAAAAGGCAAGGGCGCTCTCAACCCAAGCTATAACTGCGTTACAGGGTGTGGGGGTGTTCTGTGTAGAACTTTTTCACACCCAAGAGGGTAACCTGCTTATTAATGAGATCGCCCCGCGCCCACACAACTCAGGTCACTATACGTTGGATGTATGCACAGTATCCCAATTCGAGCAGCAAGTACGAGTGACCAGTGGTCTGCCGTTGGGAGAAACACGACTCTTGAGCCCTGCGGTCATGGTGAATCTCATCGGTGAGGAAGTGACAGCTGTGATGTCTGGTGAAGGTGGCTATGTCCTCCATTCGATCGCCGGAGCGGTCCTTCATCTGTACGGTAAAGAGATGATCCGTCCTGGTAGAAAAATGGGCCATGTCACCTTCACTGCTCCCAAGAGTGAGGACGCAGTCGCACTGGCTCAACAGTTCATCGCACGCGTCCGAAGGCCAGCCTAGACTCCAGTCTGAGTTTACCGCCGTTCGATTTTGTCACCACTTGGTTCGCAAGAGATCGGGAGTTGGACACAAGAACCTTACAAACGGCATGGCTACTGTGTCTTGGAAGCGGCCTTGTCGGGCGAGGCGCTGATGCGCGCGTAGCGGTACAAAGGGATCGTTCATCTCACGGGGAGCCCATTGGTGATGCGGGAAATCGGTGGGCATGAACTGGCTCGCCGACTCTTGAACCAGCATCCGACGATGACGGCGTTGTTTATCTCCGGCTATGATGATGAAACGATTCTTCATCACCGGATCAACCAGCGGTTTATCCTGCAGCGTCCCTACTGCCAGTCAGGGCTTGTGGAAAAGGTCAGGGATGTGTTGAACGCAGCTTGAAGGGACTCATCGCTGCGGAAGCTGTCACTATCTGTGCCACGTTGGTCGACCCGGTGAGAAAAATCGCACGTCTCTCCGCTTAAAAAGGCCGATGAGGGCCATGCCTGCGATAAATCCGCCGATATGAGCAAAGAAGGCGACCCCACCTCCAGTGGCACCGACACTCATTCCTCCACTGATCAGTTGGGTGAGGAACCACATGCCGAGGACGATGCCCGCAGCCACGCGGGTCATCCCGATGCCCGGCAACAAGACCAGCACGTGAGCGCGTGGAAATAACAAGAGATAGGCGCCGAGCACCGCGGAGATGGCTCCACTGGCTCCGACCATCGGAATTTGGGAGGAAGGATCGGTGAGTGCATGACTCAGAGCGGCAAGGATCCCGGATAGAATGTAAAAGACAACGAATCTCGCGTGGCCCATCACGTCTTCAATGTTATTGCCGAAAATCCACAGGTAAAGCATATTTCCCAACAAGTGCATCCAGCCTCCGTGAAGAAACATACTGGTCACCAGGGTCAGAGTT
>CAZNBG010000126.1:0-1670 GCA_964570915.1 uncultured Nitrospira sp.
CGATGGAGGTGGAGATGGGGGCACGTTCGGAGGTGTGGGAACCATAGGAGGTGGTGTTGGAACGACATCGGTTGTTTATGTCACCAATAGCGGCTCCGATAATGTGTCCGGATACAGCATCAATGCGGCGACTGGTGCGCTGGTGCCGATTGTCGGCTCTCCGTTTGCGAACCTCTCAGGTCCGTCAGCGATTGCGATATCGTCCGATGGATTTTTCACGTTTGTGGCCAACAGTCGAGCGAATAACGTGACGGCGTTCAGAGTTTCAACGGATGGTAGTCTCATCGTGGTACCGTCGACCGCGCTCAACCCCAATCCGGCTTCAGTCGGCACAACTCCAGGAGCAGTGGCCATCTCCTCTGACACAAGGTATCTGTATGTGGTCAATGGTGGCTCTGATAACGTGACTGCGTTCAATATAGGGGCTGCTGGGGTCTTGACGTCCGTGCCGCAGGCAGCCGGCAACTCGAACCCTGTTTCGGTTGGAGGATCGCATCCTACATCCGTTGCGATTTCCAAACTTGGAAGATTCCTCTATGTGGCCAATAGTGGATCCAACGATGTCTCGGCATTCTCAATCGGAGGAACTGGGCTCTTAACGCTCATACCCCCGTCCGGGACGAGCAGGAATCCCATCTCGACCGGGGGGAAGGCTCCAAAAGGAATTGCTATCTCGCCGAATGGATCATTTCTCTACGTGGCCAACAGTGGCTCCAATGATGTCACGGTATTTCAGATCGGGGCAAACGGTCTCCTAAGCTTGGTGCAGCCGGCGGGGTCCAGCGCCAACCCCGTCTCGGTCGGAAGCACGACTCCCAATGCCATCGTCATTTCCCAGGATGGCCAATCTGTCTATACTGCCAATGGCGGAGGGACTGTGACGGCATTCACTATAGGGAACGGCGGACTGTTGACGCTCGTGCCGAGTTCAGCGGGGAGCCTGAACCCCGCATCTGCGGGCACTGCACCTGTGGCCATGACGATCTCGTCGGATGGACAATTCCTCTATGTGGTGAACGGTGGAGGCCGTGTGTCGGCGTATGCCATCGCACAAGGAACAGGAGGACTTGCACCGTTAAACCCTCTGTTTGGAAGTCCTTTTCCAGCGGGAACGACACCTTCCGCAATTGCAACACCTGGATAATCATCAGCTGCTTGGCAGTCTATCGTGCAACCAGGTCAATACCTCACGCGTCACCTGTTCCGGCTTGTCTTCATGGACGAAATGCCCAGCGTCGGCGACCTTCACCACCGTCAAATCAGTCGCACAATTGCTCAAGCCATCCAGATTTTGGGCGACGAGCGCATGGTCCTGCAGTCCCCAGACCACCAGCGTAGGAATTGTGATGACGGGGAATCCTAGTTGGCGCTGGCGAAACGCGCCGCCGCCGCGCAAGGCCGCCCGGTAGTAATTCACCATGGCGGTGAGAGCTCCCGGTTCACACGCCTGTTGTCGGTACAACCGCACAAGATCATCAGGCATACATTGGCGATGAATCGCCATATGTCTCAGAATTGCACCGATGACATAACCATGGCCGGCGGACAATGCGGCTTCGGGAAGCCGGGGAATTTGAAAGAAAGCCATGTACCAGGAGCGGTGCAATTGCCGCCAGCGTCGCACTTCTCGCTCGAAGCAGGCGGGATGGGGAGCGTTCACAATTACAAGG